>CAMVBP010000012.1 GCA_947165795.1 uncultured Treponema sp. | reverse complement strand
GCTGTAAATAAGATTTGAGTCCTTATATGGTTTGAACTTTGTAAGTTCATCAATATTAGAATATCGGATACAGCTTACAACAATGGCATGTTTTGTATCGTATTTTCTAATAAGGTTAATTGCATCCTCCTGAATCTTATACCAGACAGCGGCACTATGACAGGATGGTTCATTCTGAAGTTCATAGATTATGTATTCACTTCTGTCTTTATATCGGGGAGCAAGTTGTGAAAAGACAGCTTCAATCTGTGCCTGAAGTAAATCATATCGATATTCATCAGCTTCTATCGTATGGTTATTATGATTATCTATAATGAGGTATATCTGATATTTTTCCGCCCAGTCACAAACTTCATCCAGTTTTTCAAGTATATAGTCGTGGATTTTTCCTGTGCCATCACTCTTATCAGTGAAAAGATCAAAGGAACAGTTAAGTCTGATTACATCCATGCCCATGCTCTTAAAACAGGCAAAATCGGCTTCATCATATTTATTGAATTTTTCTGGAGTTGTACTGTCTCTATCCCAGGTTTCAAAAAAGTTTGCAAGATTTATGCCTTTTGAAAACGGCAGGCTGTTCTGGCAGAAGGTCGAAGTTATAAGAAAGAAAAGTATTGTACAGGTTATGCCTTTTTTCATAAAATCCTCCAAATATGTGTGTTTAATAAAATTATCACATGCTTTTTGCGTAATAGATACATAGTTAAACTCACATTTTTTTTGTAGTTTTTACTCAGGTTTTGCAGTAAATAAATAAGTGGCTGGAATATACTAGAATTCTGACTTTTTCCACTATTTCTTTTTTTCTAGATTTTTGAAGAGACCTCCCTTATAATTATAATATTATGACAGTTTTTGGAACATTTGTTGTTGTATTATTGTCAGTCACTTATACAAGTGTCTTGGTGTTGAGATGGTTTGCGTTAGAGTTTATTTACAATGAAATTGAAGCAATGTGGGGTGGAACACTTCCAAATATTATGGTTGCATCCCTGCTTTTAATTATTGCAGTTATCCTCGGATATTTTTTTGCAAAACCTTTTGATCAGATTCTTAAAAGAATCAAAAATGAAAACCGGTCTGCTACAGAAGAAGAGATTGGAATTTGTATAAAGAGTTATAAGAAAATCATTGGGCTCATTATTACCGCAAATATTATTGGCTTCTTTATCGGCCAGATTATTATTGTAATTCTTGGAATCGCTAACGGAAGCAATGTTTATTATTTTTCCAGAGTTTTCCTTGTAGTTGCACAGGCTATGGGCTTTGGTGGAGTTTCTGCAATTACGGCAATTAAGATTGTTGATTATATGCTTATCAAAAAAAGACAGAGACTCGGTATTTCTTCAATATCTGCTTATAAAGGAAAAACTTACGGAATTTCTGTTTCCATTCTTCTTGTATTTTTCCTTGTAATTTATTTCCTTGGAATTAATATGATTACCGTTCCTTATGGAATTCTTCTTGAATCTCATAATGGAGTTTTTAAAGGCGATCTTCTTACTGAATTCTTTAAAAAGGGCTCTCTTTGTATTGTTCTTTCTACGATGATCGGTGTTATTCCATTCATCACAGTTTTGCGCGGTCTTTCTAAGCGTATTAGAATTACTTCTAAGCTTTTGGGCGATATTGCAAATAACGGAGACCTTACCCGCCGAATTGATATTACTGTAATTGATGATATTGGAGGATTAATTTCTTCTATCAATACTCTTATTGCAAAGCTTTCGAGTATGATAAAAGACTTTAAGACAGAAACTTCTCTCGTTACGGAATCTGCAGCTGTTTTAACAAAATCTGCAGATACTGCAAATGGTGCTCTTGATGTAGTTTCTAATTCGCTTTCCAGAATTGATGAAAACAGTCAGAAGCAGGATGAACTTGTTGATATTACCGAAGAAAACATCAAGATGCTTTCTGACAGTATTGATACTGTAAAGCTTCATATTACTCAGCAGACAGAATCCGTAAAAAATATTTCCGGTGCAATTGCAAGAATTACAGATAATATTTCCAGCGTTACAGAAACTGCAAAAAGGGCGCAGGAAGTTTCTGTGGATCTTTCTGAAAGGAGTTCGGTTGGAAATAATGCTGTAGAACATGCCGTTGTAACTATGAAGGAAATTCAGGCCGTTTCTGAAGAAGTTAAAAAGCTGCTTGTTGTTATTCAGACAATTGCTGCACAGACAAACCTTCTTTCTATGAATGCGGCGATAGAAGCTGCGCATGCCGGTGAATTTGGTGCCGGTTTTGCGGTTGTTGCTGACGAAGTTCGTTCTCTTGCCGCATCTTCATCTTCAAGCGCACGAAACATTCAGGTAAAAATTAAAGAAATGATGGAAAAAACTCAGGCTGGAGCAGAAGCAATTTCTTCGGCCGGAGAAGCGTTCGAAAAGATTACGGAAAATGTTTCGGAAAACGCGCTTTTAGTAAAGAACATTTACGACGCTATGATTCAGCAGAATCAGGGTGCAAACGAAACAAAACAGGCTTCTGAAGCTATGGTAGAAGCAATTGAAGCTATCCGTGGACTTGCTGAAGAAGAAACTGAAGAAGCAGGTAAGCTCCGTGACTCTATGGATGCTGTAGTTCAGGCTTCAAAGTCTACTCGTGCGGCTGTAAAAGAAAGCTTTGAAGCTACAGAGAACATGAAAAACACGATTTCGCTTGTAGACAGCTCTGCTGTCGGCAACATGAATTCTGTAGACAGAATTCATAACCACGTGGAACAGTTTATTGTTTAATTTAATTGAAAACTAACAGGGAATTCGCTATATTAGTAATATGAAATTTAGTTCAATTTATAATGTGCCTCTGGCAGATGATGATGATGATGAGAAAAAAAATCAGAAGGCACCAGATCCTTTTTCTGACAGATTTTTAAAAACACGTCAGATTATTCTTACTGGTGAAATTAATAAAGAACTGGCAGACAGTATTGTACGTCAGCTGCTTATTCTTGATTCTGAAGATTCAAAAGCTCCAATTTATATGTATATTGACTCTCCAGGTGGCGATGTAGACGCAGGATTTGCAATTTTTGATATGATTCGTTTTGTAACTGCGCCTGTTACACTTATTGGAATGGGATTAATTGCTTCGGCTGCAACATTGGTTTTACTTGCTGTTCCAAAAGAAAAGAGATTTGGTCTTCCAAACAGCCGCTATCTTATTCACCAGCCGTTAGGCGGAATGCGCGGTGTTGCTACAGATATAGAAATTTATGCAAAAGACATGGAAAAAATCCGTGCTAAATTGAATAAAATCATTTCTGATGAAACTGGAATGGCTTTAAAGCAGGTTGTTAAAGATACAGAACGTGATTACTGGCTTGATAGTGATGAAGCTGTAAATTATGGTCTTATAAGTAAGATTGTAGAAAAAAAAGATTTTTTTAAGAAAAAATAAATTTTTTTATATATGACCTTTGAGTTATCGGATACATTGACAGACGAAATTCTCTCTGCCATGGAAAATCAAACGGGAGAATTTTGTGTAGATGCTCAGGCAAAATCAGTTGTTGAGAGCGAAAATTCTGATGACCAGAGATTGTATAAGATACCGGAATGGAGTTCGGCTGATGGTTTTTCAATGAGAGAAACATTTGTTTCTTTGCTTCATGTTCCATTAGCAAAAGAAGAATTACAGGAAACCCTGCATTCTGGAAGGGGGGTGTTTAGAAATTTTAGGGATGTTTTAAAAAAGTACCCTGAAGTTGAAAAGAGATGGCACACTTTTAAATATAGAACAATGCGTGCCGTAGTAACTGAATGGTACAATCAACTGTGTGAAGTATGGGGATTAGAAAAATTAGATAGTATTCCTTCTTCAGATGAATATCTTGTTCAAGATGATTTTTCCTTTACGGATTACAATTCTGAAGATAAAGAAAAAATCCTTTCAAATATTTCAACAGCAGAATGGTGTGATGATAAGTTACCGTCTAAACTTACTGATGCATTTTTTGAAATGTGGAAAAATCAGTTTGAAAGTGCTGAAAAAATAGGTCAGTCAGGACAAATTTGTTACAGTCTTTCGGATGAATTTGCAGGCTGTATAACCTTCTCACCATGTTTAGAGAATCAGAAAAATCTTGTTTTTGTAACAAGTTTTTATGTGTCTGAAAATTTTCGTGGACTTGGAATCGGAACAGAGCTGCTTACGCTTTCTATTTCCAAAATCAAGGAAACTGGTAAAAAATGGATTATTTTGCCTGATTTCATTGTTCCAGAATTTTTAACTCCGTTACTGGAGAGAATGGATTTTAAAAAAAGTCGTTCCGGATACATTTTAGAATTAGATTAAGATTTTTTTTGTGTAAAGCGTAATTATTGCATTTGCAGATACGACGACCTTTATAACAAAATTTTGGAGGAATTAAATGTCTTATAATAATAGAAGAGAATTTGAAATTAACGAAGATCAGATTGCTAATTATCTTTCAATGGCAGTAAATAAAGTAAAGACAACAGAAAATGTTGATATCCTTAGCGATTTGAATAAACTTTTTAAGAAGAATGTTCCACTTTCTATAAGAAAGTATGTTGTAGCATATATGCTCAAAGAATCTTTAAAGCATTTCCATTCATTTGGACCTCGTCATCAGGAAAGAACAGAACGCAATACTCATCGCGAACGTTCAGATTTCCATGCAGAAAAAGCTTCAAGAGTTTATGAGCAGACAGAAAAACCAGAAGTAACAGAAGAAGAAAGACCACGTCATCCACGTGTAGAAATTCCTGAAGATCAGGCAACTTCAATTTTTGTAAGTATTGGAAAGAACCGCCGCGTTTACCCACGCGACTTAGTTGGTATTTTAATTGCCGTTGGCGGATTAGACCGCGAAAGAATCGGCGATATTAAAGTTCTTGCAAATTATTCATTTGTTCAGCTTTATGCAGAAGATGCACAGATGGCTATTGATAAATTAAATGGTTATGAATATCGCGGAAGAAGACTTGCCGTAAGTTTTTCTAAACAGAAGCCGGATTCTGAAGCAGATGTTTCTGCAGAAGATGTAAATTCAGATTATTCTGATGATCAGCAGGAAATGGCTGCAGAAGATGCCGCTGCTTATGCTGCTGCAGAACGCGCTGCTGCCGATAAAGAACCTTTTGGTGTTTAATCAGATAATGGATAAAATCCACGTTATAAGAACAGGAGTTTTTGGGGTAAATACTTTAATAGTTCCTTTATCCCAAAACGACTGTTTTGTTGTAGATCCTGCCGCCTGTTCTCTTTCCGGCGATAAATATAAAATCACTTCTTATCTTGAATCCAAAAAACTTAATTGCAAGGAAATTGTTCTAACACACGCTCATTTTGACCATATTACCGGAATAGATACCGTGAAGAACTGTTTTCCGGAAGCAAAAATTGCCATTCACAAAAACGATTCAGATGAACTTCGTTATGCGCCTGGTCCGATGAATAGTTCTGCAATCAGTTTTTTTGGTGAATCTTCACTTTTAGATGCAATTATGGTGCAGCCGGCTGCCGATATTCTTTTGGAAGACGGTGATTCTGTATTTGATTTTACGGTTATTCATACTCCGGGGCATACTCCAGGCTCAATCTGTCTTTACAGTAAAGAAAGAAATGTTTTAATTTCTGGAGATACCTTGTTTGATTATGGCGGATATGGAAGAACAGATTTACAGGGCGGTGACGAAGCTATAATTTTAAAAAGCCTTGAAAAGTTAAGAAAAATAATTCCGGCCGATGCGCTGGTTTATCCCGGTCACGATAATTTTGGATTTAAGTTTTTATAGCGGAGTCCAGAACGAATAGGTTGTTTCTAAGCCTGAAAATTCAATTTTAATAAATGCCGTATCTACAAACTTATCTTCTACGGTTACTATTGCAAAACTTTTTGGCTGGCCGCCTCTTGGTCGTGCACAGCTTCCTGGATTGATGAATTTATAATTTCCTATTGATTCTTCTCTGGCAACATGAGTATGCCCGTAAAATGCTACCGAACTGTCTGTAAGCTGTGCATCCATGCCCAGGTTTTCCAGCCCCCAGTCAACTCCCTGATAATGCCCGTGAACAACCAGAAAATTTTTGTGATTTACAACAAAATTCTGCATGCGGTGATTTTTTAATGAATAATTATCTGTAACAGGATAAGAGCCCGGGTCTCCGTTCCCCTGAACAAAACAGATTACTTTTGGAATTGCTTGTGAAAGCTTTTTATCGTATTCAGCTTTAGAAAGAATTTGTGCCAGATCACAGGTCCCGTCGCCGCAAAAAACGAGGGCATCACAATCCTTTCCGTAATTAAGCAGAATCTGCTCAACAATTCCTGCATTGCCGTGAGAATCAGAATATACAAGAATTCTGGCGCCTTTTTTAGATTCAAGAGCTTTAATATCTTCTTCTTTTCCTATGAGTCCCGATGAATTCTGCTTCATGTTTTTTCCGAATTATTGAACTGTATCTTCCATTACAAAATGATTGATAGAAAAAAGACCTGTTTCTGGATCTGAATATGGTCTGACTACTTTTCCAGTTAGCATTGCAGCGGCATGTTCTGAAAGTTCATCTGTTCTTGGAAAAGGATCTTCCGTACACAGAAGGTAATTTATAACGCCTGTCAAAATTTCTGGAATATCAGAAACATGATTTTCGTCCTTTTCTTCAAGAACAAGTTCTCCTGTTATTCCGGCAGTCTGGCTTTTATCGATTACAATATCGCTTTCTGCTTCTATTCCTAAAATGTCATCCTGAGGGAAAAGTGAAACAATAGGATAAGGAACTTTCTGCTCCCAGAAATCCTGATTTTTTGCAAGCGCATAATGAGTATTTTCCGGAGCTCCCAGAGTAATTAATGCACAGATGTCTTTTTCTGAATTCTGAAGCAGTTGAGAAAAATCTGTAGCATAACTTCTTGAACCGTGCTTAAAATCTGTAGGATAAACAATTCCGTAAATAAGTCCACCGTCTTCATCCAGCCCGAATTCTTCGCCAAGCTTTTCCAGAATGGAATTAATTACTTCTTCTGAATTATAATTATAGCCGAACAGAATGCATACTTTTTTTTCTGTAAGGTGCCATTTTTGTGGTTTAGAAACTAATTCGTCTTTATTGCCTTCAAGAAGAGTTAGTACAGGAGTGTCTTCCTGAATTTGATTTTTATTTTTGCTGCAGCCAGTAAGAAATAAAGATAAAAAAATAAGACCGGAAATCAGAATAGTTTTAGAGGCTTTTTTTGATTTTAAGGTTATTGTTTGTTTCATTTCCCCACCTATAGTTTTATTCTACAATATTTTATTTTTCTTGAAAAGAAGGGGGCTTTTCGGTATAGTAGGGATATGAATGTCATTAAGCCCGTTTTAGAACTAGTTGGCGGACTCGGCTTCCTTCTTTACGGAATGAAGCTCATGAGTGACGGTATTCAAAAGAGTGCCGGAGAAAAGCTCCAGCGTGCGCTTTCTGTTCTAACAGGAAATCGTTTTGTTTCCCTCTTGACCGGCCTTTTTGTTACAATGGTCGTTCAGTCTTCTGGTGCCACTACTGTAATGGTGGTTACTTTTGTTAACGCAGGGCTTATGACCCTTGCACAATCTGTAGGTGTTATTTTTGGTGCGAACATCGGTACCACAATTACTGCCTGGATTGTTTCTGTCTTTGGATTCGGAGATACATTTAAAATTTCTGCCTTTGCCATTCCGGTTTTTGGAATCGGCTATTTTATTTCAATCATCAGAAAAGGAAAATACAGAAACTGGGCCGAAGCTCTTATGGGATTCGGTATGCTCTTCCTTGGTTTGAGCGGTCTTTCTGATGTATTTAATCCGGAACAGCTTGGCTGGCTTTTTAAGATTCAGGGGGACGGACCTCTTGCAATTTTAATTGGTTTTGCAATCGGTATTCTGATTACGGCACTTTTGCATTCAAGTTCTGCTTTTTCTGCAATCGTAATTACAATGGCCTTTAATGGTCTTGTTAACTGGGAAATGGCTGCAGCAATGACTCTTGGTAGTAACGTTGGTTCTACTATTGATGCAATTCTTGCAGCCCTTGGCGCAAATGCCGACGCCCGCCGCTCTGCCTTGATTCACGTAATTTTCAACGTATTTGGTACAGTACTCGCGCTTATCTTCTTCCATCCGTTCCTTAATTTTGTAATGATGCTTACTCCGGGCGGACAGCATTCAAATATTGCAATCCGTATTTCAATGCTGCATACAGTATTTAAAATCTTATCAACTATAATTTTACTTCCTATGCAGAATCTTCTTGTTCTTCTTACAAGAAAAATTATTAAGGATGATCCTGAAAAAACTTCGAATGTTTACAAGCTGGAATTTACAGAGCTCGTTTCAAAGGACAGCGTTGCAACTCATATTATTCAGGCAGAAAAGGCTATTGCAGATATGACCGATGTTGTAACAGATATGTTCGATAAGATTCAGATTGGCGTTACAAAGCGTAATAATGATTTTATAGAAAAGCATAGTGAAGCAAGTGAACTTGCAGAAGATTACGCAGATCAGATGCATGAGCAGATTACGCATTATCTTATTAAATGCGAATCCCTGCAGGTAACAGAAAAACAGCTTAATCACATATCGAACATGATTCAGATTGTAGATGAACTTGAAAATATGAGCGACAGTTGTTATGGAACAATTATGCTTATTACCCGCAGTATAGAAAAGAAGATGAAATTCCAGAGCGAAGATATGGAACGTCTTTTACCATACATTGAACTGGCACGACAGTTCCTGCAGTTTATCCGGATAAATATCAACAAACAGCTTACTCCGGAAAAACTTGAGCTTGCACGCGAGCTTGAAGACGGAATAGATGCTTTCCGTAAGGACTTAAAGAAAGTTGCTCGTAAACGTCTTGAAGGTGGTGCAGATGTAAAAGCCGAGCTTCTTTATATTGATATTGTCAGAACAATTGAGCATATCGGTGATAACTGCTTTAATATTTCTGAAATATTAACAGCTGCGTAAATTTAAAATAAAAGCGATTTCAAAATTGGTAGACGAAAATGAACCAATTTTGAAATCGCTTTTATCTTACAAAGACGCGTCCGATTATCTGCGAATATCTGACTAGTCCAGACAGGAATCTAAATCTGACTCAATTTTTGCACGGTCCAAGTGGCGTCCTATGATAACCATTTTTATCATTCTGTCGCCAACTTTTTCATCCCAGTCTTTTTTCATTTCTGGTTCTTCAGCAAGTACGCGCTTCTGTTCTGCAGGAGGGCAGGAAGCAAGCCAGTTTCCAGAATATCCGGCCTGAATCTGGCGGCCAGAGGTTTCGAGAACGTAAGCCATGTCTTCTTCATCGCTGAACCATACTACGCCCTTTGATCTGATAATATTGCGTGGCCAGTTAGATGCAAATGCATCGAGCTTCTGGCGGTTGAAAGGACGACGGCGGTAGTAAACAAATGAACCGATTCCATATTCATCTTCGCTTTCGCCTTCATGTTTGTGTTCATGGTGGTGATGATGTCCGTGGTGTTCATGTTCGTCATGATCGTCGTCATCATCGTCATCATCGTGATGATGGTGTTCGTGATCATGATCTTCATGATCGTGGTGATGTTCGTGTTCATCGTGATCATCATCATCGTCATCATGGTCTTCTGCGTCGTGTTCTTCGAGTGCTTTTACCCAGCCTGCACTTGAATAAACAGTTTCAAAATCAAAGCGGTCTGTTCCAATAATTTCTTCAACAGGAACTTCACAGCGTGTTGTTTCAAGAACTTTTACTGAAGGCTGAATCTTGTTGATTACGGCACGAACCATCTTCATCTGTTCGTCTGTAACAAGGTCGCGCTTATTGATAATCAAAGTAGAACAGAATTCAATCTGCTGAATCAAAAGCGATTCAATATCTTCTTCGTCGATGTCTTTTTTAAGAAGAGATTTACCTTCGTCAAATTCATCAACAAGGCGGCTTGCATCAACAACACCAACTACGTTATCAAGCTTACCGATTTCAATCTGTTCAATAGCCTGTGCAATTGGCATAGGTTCACAAACGCCGCTTGCTTCAATCATAATGTAATCGAACTTACCGGTTTTCATCAGATTTTCAATCTGATTTACCATATCACTCTTGAGAGTACAGCAGATACATCCGTTTGTAAGTGGAACAAGGCTGCTTGAATCTTCAATTTTTGCTTCTTTAGAAATAAGGCGTTCATCAACGTTTACTTCACCAATATCATTTACAATTACTGCTACTTTGTAGCCTTTCTGATTTGTAAGAACGCGGTTAAGAAGAGTAGTTTTTCCTGCACCAAGATAACCACATAACAATGTAATAGGAATTCTTTTATTTGCCATTTAGCTAATACCTCTAATTTATTCTTTCTATATAAATATAATAAAAATTCTAAATATAGGAAAGAATATTTACAGCGTTTTTTATTTCATTTTCGTTTAAATGCGCATAGCCGATAATCAGCCAGCCGTTTCCTGTTCCCTGAAGAATCAGATTTTTTTCTTTTGCTTTTAAAATAATTTCTTCTTCAGTTTTTCCAGGAATTTTAATGATAAAATGAAGTCCGCACTGTTCGCCGCTTATCTGAATGTTTTTGATTTTTTCTTTTAAAAGTTTAATCATTAAATCGTGGCGCTGTCTGTAAATTTTTTTTACGCGGTTTATGTGGCGGTACAAAAATCCTTCTTTGATGAAAATTGAAATCACAGCCTGATCAATTCTGGAAACTGAGCAGCTGTAACTTTTGAAAATTTCTGCGGCAATAATTGCAAGCTGGGGTGGAAGAACTGCGTAGCTGATTTTCATTGATGGCGTTAATGTTCGCGAAAAAGTTCCCATGTAAATTATTTTTTCTTTTTTATCAATTCCCTGCAGCGAAAGAATTTTTCTTCCTGAATATCTGAAGTCGCTGTCGTAATCATCTTCTATAATAAATGCGTTTTCATTTTTTGCAGCCCATTGAAGAATTGAATTACGTCTTTGCACTGACATTGTAATTCCCATTGGAAACTGGTGAAAAGGGCTTATATGAAGAATTTGCGTCTGTGAATATTTTTGTGATTCTTTTTGAACAAAATCAAAATCAATTCCATTTGAATCAAGCGGCACCGAGATTGTTTTACATTCGGTTTCATTTACAATCTGCAGATTTCGTTTAAAGCATGGTGATTCCATAAAAAACAGCGGATGTGAATTATCTTTTGTACAGAAAATTTTTATTATCTGCTGAAGAATGTATTCTGTTCCGCTTCCAATAATAATCTGTTCTGCATTGCATTTTACGCCGCGATGTTCATATAAAAAATCTGCAATGGAATTTCGTAAATCAAAATCGCCGCAAAAATCACCGCTTTTATCAAATAAAGATTCATTCTGTTCGCTTAAAACTCTTCGGTAAAGGCTTCGGAGCGTGCTGTAAGGAAAAAATGAACTGTCAATTAAGTTTGCAGAAAGATTGATGTTTTTGGAATCATCTTCTGCGGGATTTTTTTTGGAACTGCTGGAAGAAATTTTTTTTTGTGGGGCAGGGCGGAAATGATTTGTTTCCGAAAAATCATAAAAATCATCATCAAAATCAGAAACATAAAAACCGCTTTTTTCTTTGGAATAAATGTAGCCTTCCTGCAAAAGCTGATTATAGGCGTTTATAACCGTATTGCAGCTTATTCCGTTTTCGTCTGCAGTTTTTCGCACCGAAGGAAGCTTTGAGTTTTTTGTAAGCTTGCCGCATTTTATATCATCAAGGATTTTCTGATATAATTCTTCATATAAAAGCACTTTTTCCCCTGTAAAACTTATTTGTTTCATATGAACACTTTGTAAATCTGTATCCATAAAATATTTGAAAACTGCTACTTTTGATAAATACAGTTTAACATTAAAGTAATCGTATGAAAAGAGTAATAACAGTTCAAGATATTTCTTGTGTGGGAAAATGTTCCCTTACAGTGGCTTTGCCAATAATTTCTGCAATGGGAGTTGAAACCTGTATTTTGCCTACAGCAGTTTTATCAACTCATACCGCTTTTAAGAATTTTACATTCTGTGATTTAACAAAAGAAATTACACCAATTTGTGAGCATTGGAAAAAAGAGCAGTTCCATTTTGATGCAATTTACACAGGTTATTTAGGATCTTTTGAACAGCTGAATCTTATGAAAAAAATGTTTGAAGATTTTGCTGCGAATGATTCACTTGTGATTGTTGATCCATGTATGGCTGATAATGGAAATTTATATTCCGGATTTACTCAGGAATTTGCTTTTGCAATGGCTGAGCTTTGTTCAAAAGCTGATGTAATTGTTCCGAATATGACGGAAGCATCTTTTATGCTTGGAATTGAATACAAAGAAAGCGGCTACGATAAAGCGTACGTTGAAGATTTACTGCACAAGCTTGCGGGTCTTGGAGCAAAAAAAGTTGTTCTTAAAGGCGTTCAGTTTGGAGATGATAAAATAGGCATTGCAATATTTGATTCTGTAAACGATAAAATTGAATGGTATTTTCATAAAAAAATGCCGCAGAGCTTTCATGGAACGGGAGACATTTTTGCAAGCGTGCTCACAGGTGCGCTTATGCGCGGAATGAATTTAAAATCAGCAGCAGCACTGGCCGGAGACTTTGTTGTAGAAGCAATAGGCTGCACGCTGAGTCATCCGGATTATAACTGGTATGGCGTAGATTTTGAGACAGCTATTCCTTATCTTGTTAAGAGATTAGAGGAAAATTAATTTTATTTTGCAGCGTTTTTATAGCTTGCCCTGATTGCTTCTGCAAATAATTTATTCTGATCGTTTCTTTCCGGTACAGAGAATACTGGTTTTCCATCTGCCGGAGAGATTCTGAATATATGCATTGGATCTGTCTGGTAAGCAGGACTGTCCGGATTATTAACATACCAGTCAAGTACAGCAATAAAACACAAAGTGTACTTTAAAAGGTTTGCATTGTTTGCAGTTGTGTTTGCAGTTTTATTCTGTGCGCCCAGAAGAACATCCAGTCTCTTTGAAACTTCGTTAGGAATATCAAACTTATAATGTTCCCAAGGATTTTCAATAAGATTGCATTTTCCTTTTGTCTTTGCAGCGGCATCGCATTCGTTAATTACTAAGGTTAAGAATTTACGTGCAAAATCAGTTCTGTGGAATAACGGACGATATTTGCTTTCGTTTGAAGGATGCTCAAGTAACAGCTGTTCAAATTTAAAGTTTGGAAGGAAGGTGTAGGTTATCTGCCACAATAAATTTGTGAGCGTTCTTTTTCCACTGTGAGTTGTTGCAAAATCAGGCTGAGAATAAATTGAATTAACAAGATCTTCAAGAGGCTGGCAGTATAAGTTTTCGAATGATTCTTCGCGGTAAGCAGACCAGTCATCAAGAACCTGAACAATTGAATCAGCTCCCTTTTTAGGATTTTCCGGTTCTACAAAACGGATGTTTCGGCAACCCTGGAAGCACTCTTCAATAATCTGCTGTAAAACCATAATAGTCTGAAGAGGATTATCAGGAGCAAGCAGATTAAAGCCGTCATCAAATTTGAAGATAGGCTGGAAGTACGGATAAAAATCAGGATATTCATCAAGCTTATCAAAGCCTGCTTCAGGGAACATCTGATTCAATAATTTTAAGCCTGTTAAAACTGTAGAGTCCTTTACACCTTTCTGCGGAGGCTCCGGTTTTTTAGCTTTTTCTTCAGGAGCCGGTTCTTTTGGCTTATCCGGAAGAAGAAGGTCAAATTTATGAAGTCCAACAAATTTTAAGATTTCTCCGGCTTTTGTATTAAAGAATGTTGGATAAGGTTCAAAAGTATCTGAACACATTCTTAAGAGCAGAGGGTAAAGTTTTTTAATAATTTCTGTTTCCAGATAAAGCCATTCAGTAATAGCCTGTTTTGCATAACCCGAAAGTTTTTCCTGAGGAGAATCCGGATATGCAGCTTCGTCGGAATAGATTTCTTTTATAAGCTTTGGAATTTTGCTGTTTCCATAATAATATACAGTAATAAGCGGTTTATAAATTGCACGGGTTGTAGGAATTAAATCGGCTACAAGAAGCGGCTGAGGTGCATTCTGAACATTAAAATATTCAATTTTAATTCCCTGCATTGTCCAGCCGGCAACCATTCTTAAAAATTTAAATTTAGGTTCGGTACCATTTGCAATTTTTGTTTTATATGTGGCAGGTGCAACCTGAATTAAAGTTTTTATAACGGTAATAAATGCTTCCATGTGGTCGAGCATCTGCTTCATTTTATATTCATAGAATTCAGGAATAATTTTTTCTGTTCCGTTTTTCTGCCAGTTTCTTACAAAATTAAATACTCCGTAATTCGGTTTAATTTTATATTCCGGTGCCATCATTAATTTGTCTATTGCATTTGCAGTTTTTTTAGAAATATTTGGAAGTAATTCTCTCTGGTAACGTTTTTTCTGACCCGAAAAATCCGGCATAGAAGAAGATGATGAAGAAGAGCCAGAACCTGAAGACTGCTGACGAACAATTCGTCCGCCTTTATTTTGAGAAGGTGCGGAATTTGTTGAACTTCGCTCGTACATTACCTGACCGCCGAGCTTTTTAGCCATTACAGCTGCATCTTTATCGCTAATGTCTCCAATATTTTTTCTGGTTTTATCCAGAGTACCGGGAGCCCAATCTGCAGTTTTGTTAATTTCTTCAGCCATTACAAAAACCTCTTCTATATAATAACTATGATTATACACCAAGTATTAAAGTCTTAAAAGATTTTTATACAATATTCCGGAAAAGTTTTTAAGAGCTATTTTTTTGCCGTCTTTTGTTAATAAAGTGCCTTCAAAGGTGCCGTATATCAGCTGGTAATCCATTCTAAGTACAATAAGATTTAATGTCCTTGGAGCCAGAGAAACCGGGGTAAAGGCTAAATCTACCATGCTTTCGGTGTCCTGAATAATCCAGCGTTTTTTCATCCCGAAAGGATGAGTTATATAAACCGGAGGAAGCGCAGTCGGTTCATTGTTTACAAAAAGCACGTTGTCGTTGTAGGAATCGGAATCGGCCGCATCCAGATTAGATGAGCGCAGATAAAAATAAACGTCATCATTTTTAATTTTCTGCATTCCGTAAATGTATGTAGACTTTGAATGCATTTTTATATAAGTTCTGTTAAGAACCATCATTCCAAGTCCTTTTGAATTTGCAGAGATCTGTTCTTTCTGTTTTTTGTTTCTTAAAGAAATCTGGCCGTTTAAGCTCATTGTACTTATCCAGGTTGCAGAACATCTTGAGAATGATGGAGATGGAGAAACAAAACTTACATCGCAATGGTTTTTATCGTCGATAGGAGAGAAGAGAAATCCTTTTGCATTTGGACGTCTTTTATCACCTTTTACTTTAAATGAAAGTGCATGATGCTCGTGATTTCTTCCCCACGAAATTTTTAAATAACGTGAATTTCTATAACAGGCACAAATTCCTTTAGTAGTGTGAATCGGTACAAAACGACGGCGCGGTGCCATTATAGTATGATAAGCATTTCTTTTACCGGTTTCTTTGTTCCAGAAAATTATTTCGCCAAGACCGATTGCCTTAAAGTCATAAAAAATTGCTATACCTATATAATTATCAAGAGAAAAAGCATATTCAAGGCGGCTTTTAATTCTAAGATTTGAAATAAATGACGGAACAGGAACTCCTGCATAAGGCGCATGCATTCCTCTTATATCGAGTTTTGGAGAAACATCCTGATATGTTCCGAATTTTGCTGAACCTTTTTCTACGATTTTTTCCGGTGCTTTTTTAAAAGTTCTGGAATACATGCATTATATTATATAAGAAAAAGTTGTGTTTGTCTTTAGTTAATGAAAAACCTCCCCGTATTAATAATTGCAGGTGAATATATAGAAATAAAACTTTTTTTCTTGCATACTCGTGATTTTTTGTTTATTCTTTTATATGTACGGGAGATTTAAAAAGTTTTTTCCTGCGCAACTGCCTCTGTGCAGCACCGCTATTGCGGAGATTAAGGAGTGTTATATGATTTCTATAATTCTTGGATTGATTTTTATTGCATTTACAGTTTTTTCTGTTCTTCCAATGGGACCGCTTGCCTGGGGACCGGATGTAATTTCGTTCTTAAAAGGCTGTCTTCCTGTATTTGCTGCATTTGTAGGTCTTATCTGTCTGTTTATTGGTGCTGCAGATATTAAAGATAAAAAAGAAGCAGAAAAAGAAGAAGCAGAAAGTAAAAAAGAAGATTAATTATTGAAATTATTCCCTCAGTTTGTACTCTTTGTCTGCATCTATAATTTCAAGCATTTTTGCAGCAACTTCCGGTGCAAACTGAGTACCTGATTTTTTTTCAATTTCTGCACGGACAACATCCTGCGGCAATGCATTTCGGTAACTTCGGTTAGAAGTCATAGCGTCGTAAGAGTCCGCAACACTGATTATTCTTGCATATTCAGGTATTTGATTACCCTTGAGCCCGTCCGGATAACCTTTTCCATCCATTCGTTCATGATGCCAGCGTACCCCAGCCTTTAGATTTGGCAGAGTCGAAATATTCTTTAAAATTTCGTAGCCTATTTCAGGATGTTTCTTTACTTCTGCAAATTCTTCTTCTGTAAGGCTGTCGCGTTTATTTATAATCCAGTCTGGAATTCCTATTTTTCCAATATCATGTAAAGTGCAAAAAGATAAATTTCCTGCTGTGCTTTTATGTCTTTTCCAAGCGCCGAGGCAAGCATTTTTGAATAATCTGCAACACGTCTTGAGTGACCGCTTGTATATTTATCTTTAGCATCAATTGTTGTTGCAAGCGCCTGAGTAAGTTCAATAAGTAAGGTTTCTGAATTATTTTTTTCCATCTGTAATTCTTTTGTACGTTCATCTACCTGCTGCTGGAGGCTTCCCTGAAGATTAATAAGGTTATTCAGCAAAAGGTTTCTATTATATTCAATTTTAGAAAACCTAAGCCTGATTATACATGCAAAAATAAATTCAATCATATAAAGCAATGGAAAACGGATTCGCATTGTATCGGAAAAGTCATAACAGAATTTAGAAAGCGGAGTCCAGAATCCAAGAATTACAAGAAGCAGATAGATTGAATTCACTATATAGAACATTCGTTTTTGATGTGAGAAAAAGGTAAAAAGAGTAATAATACACATCCACAGAATTCCAAAGCCTTTCTGTCCGCCTGTAGTAAGGAAAACAATTTCCATTAAAAAACTGAGTATATAGCCAAGTACAAAAAAGAACTTTGATTTTTTTGTTATTGATGTAACGATGAATGAAATAAGAAAAAGAGGTCCATAAGTAAGACTTACAATAACCATAGACTTATTGCCTTCAAAATAAGTCGTAAAGGTCAATATAACTCCTAAAAGGAACATTGTAAGTGAAACAACCTTAGCAAGAAGAAGAGAAAGTTTATCATCTGAAAAGAAATCATTTTTAAATTCATCACTGGTTGAAAACTCTTTATAATCAGACATAAATTTAATTATAAACGAATTTATCCCAACTTCAAAATAAAAAACGCATATATTGACACAAAAACGCTTTTTTTGGTATTATACTCTACCCGTTATAGGATTTTTGACTGCTCATCATAAATCCTTGGCAGTTTCAAATAAGATGCAAGTATTTGCAACTGCAGATAAACTTTTATTATAAGTAAGGTATATCATGGAAACTATTTTTGTAAATGAATGTGACCAGGCACGTAAATGGTACATTATTGATGCAGAAGGAAAACCGCTCGGACGCGTAGCTGCAAAGGCTGCTTATATTGCACGCGGTAAAAATAAGGCTACTTTCACAAGAAACCAGTTGATGGGTGATTTTGTTGTAATTATCAATGCAGATAAAGCTATCGTTACTGGCGGAAAAGAACAGAAAAAAATTTATTATCATCACACAGGTTTTGTAGGTGGACTTAAGGCTCATACTTATGAGAAGCTTTTGGAAAAACATCCTACAGATCCAATGCAGATTGCTGTAGAAGGAATGCTTCCACACGGAAGACTTGGCCGCAAGATGATTAACAATGTAAAGATTTATGCTGGTGCTGAACATCCTCATGCAGCACAGAATCCACAGCCAGTTGAACTTTAATTTTGGGAGTTAGAAAATGGTAAAGAATATTGCTATTGGTACAGGAAGAAGAAAGACAGCTGTAGCCCGAGTTTTTGTTCGCGACGGCTCAGGAAAAATTGTAGTAAACGGTAAAGATGTTAATGATTATTTTGCAACTGCTCAGCAGGTGCAGGTTGTTCAGCAGCCACTTTTAGTTACTTCTATGGGTAACAAATACGATATCTTGATTAACGTTCAGGGTGGCGGAATGAACGGACAGGCTGCTGCTTGTCTTCACGGAATTTCACGTGCTCTTATTCAGATTGATCAGGATGCAAGAACAGCACTTAAGGCTAACGGATATCTTACTCGCGACTCTCGTATGGTTGAACGTAAGAAGTACGGACAGAAGGGTGCTCGTAGAAGATTCCAGTTCTCTAAACGTTAATTATTTTCAGGTTGTGGTTTTCCACTGCCTGTTATGTTCAGAAAGACGGTGCTTTTAAACCGTCTTTTTTTTTGAGCAATTATTGCGAAGGAAGAATGTTAGTAATTTCAATTGAAGAAACTTCTTACAAGGGAATGTTCCGCGCCACTTTAGAAAAGGGTTCTGCTTTTTTTATCCGTAAAGAATATCTTTTTTCTGTAAATTTTGAAGAGCTTTGCAAAGGTTATGAACTTTCTGAAGAGCAGCACGAAGAGCTTTTAGATGCCGGCC
>CAMVBP010000011.1 GCA_947165795.1 uncultured Treponema sp. | reverse complement strand
CGAAGCCCTGAGAGAACTCGTCGACAGAGTTATCAATTCCTTCCTTAAGAAGAATATAAATACCGTCGTTTTCGTTTGAACCGTCTCCAAGAGATCCGATATACATACCAGGACGAAGGCGAATATGCTCAAGACCTTCAAGGTGCTGAATGGAATCTTCGTCGTAAACACCAGGCTTTGGTGCAGCAGCTTTTGCTGACTTTGCAGGAGCCTTTGCGGGAGCTTTAGCCGGGGTTGATTTTACCGGAGCTTTAGCGGAAACTGGAGTTTTTACGGCAGCTGCAGTTTTAACAGCGCCGGAAGTTTTTGCTGCAGTGGATTTTGCCGGAGTCTTTGAAACAGCTGCAGATTTTGCAGTTTTTGCAGAAGCGTTTGCTTTTGAAGCGGCTGCTTTTACAGGAGTCTTAGAAGCTGGTTTTGCAACAGCCTTAGCTGCAGGTTTTGCAGCTGTTTTTGCAGCAGCAGTTAATTTTTTTGCCGGAGTCGTTTTTGATGCAGAAGTTTTAGACGCAGCAGCCTTTTCTGCTGCCTGCATAGCGGCAATACGAGCCGAAAGCCCGCCCTTAGACGTAGAAGATTTATCTGACATTTTTCCCACCCAAAATGTATATTTTAATAGTAGAATTCTATTATGAGATGGCGGCAAAGTCAAGGGGTACCTCACAAATAAAAATATATATGATAGTAAGAAATTGATACAGTAAATCCGGCAACTTAAGTGCACATTCAGGCAAGTCACGAAAAAGCATATTTTCTTATAGAAAATCATAAGTTATATTCGCAGGCGGAGGTTGTCATGAAACACAACAAAACTTTTAAGTATGTAATGTACGTTACTTTGGTTCACTGTCTGACTTATTTTCTCTGCGGTGTAATTTTTTCAAATTTACTGCGCTACGACTATTGGTGGCAACAGCCAGGCGTCAGTGATTACTTTAGAGATTATGGTGGAACGGCAAATGCTCTCGGACCTTTTGTTCAGATTATAAGAGGGCTTTTATTTGCCTTTGTTCTTCTTCCATTCAGAGAGTTCTTTAAAGCTAAAAAATACGGCTGGCTTTTTCTCTGGCTCTTGTTCGTAGGAATTGGAATTATCGGCCCTATGTCTTCAGCCCCTTCTTCAATCGAAGGCGTAATCTATTCTAAGCTTCCGCTTGCCTTTCATTTTATCGGTCTGCCAGAAGTAATGACTCAGACTTTGCTTTTCAGCATTTTGTTTTGCAAATATATCAATCAGCCTGAAGACAAGAAATCGATTTTGCAAAACACAGCTCTAATGGCGATAATTCTTGCCGTCGGAGTGTTTTTTGTCTACACAATTGTTTCAATCATTTTTGCATTAATTCAAAAGGTTGAAATAAACACAGAGCACACAGACATAAAAAATATGCTGCAATTTTATCTGCCGATGATTCTTACATTTGTGCTGGCCTTGATTTCAAAGCCAAAGCTGATTTTCAGAACGCTTATTTTTTATGCCGGCTCTGTGCTTATTTTTGCTCTTTATCAGGGACTTGTTTTGAAGAACATGAATCTGATTTATGATTTTGCAGCACCAATACTGCCGGCCATGCTGTTCTATTGGGTTGGTTTGATGCGGGAAAAATCTTACCAGAAATCTGAAAAGTCTGATACAATAGAAGAATGAAAATAACAATTCAGACAGATGCTTCTGTTCAGGAAACAACTCTGAACATTACCTGCCGGGAAATAACTCCTGAACTGGAGCGTCTTATTGAAGCTTTACGGATTACAGATAAAAAGCTTTCTGTAAAGGTAAACGGCGAAATTCATCTCATTGATTTAAAAGCTATTTTATACGTAGAAACTGTAGAGCGCTGCACCTTTATTTATACAGAAGATGGAGTTTTTGAAACTTCTCTTAGACTGTATGAACTTGAAGCTATGCTTGCAGAGCATAATTTTTTCCGTGTAAATAAATCAACTCTTTTAAATCTGAATAAAATTGAAAGTCTTAAATCTGATATTGATCGCAGAATCCGCGTAACGCTTAAAAACGGATATCAGCTGATAATTTCGCGCGCTTACGCAGAAGAATTTAAAACAAAAATAGGAGTTCGATAATATGAAAAATCGAGTAGTATTATTTATAGAAAGTTTATTACAAATCTTTGCCGTAATTATTTTAATTTTTGCAATTACAACAGTGCTCATTGGCAAAGAGGCCGAAAAATTCCCGAATCTTTTTATACTTGGAAACAAAGGAATTTCTGTACAAACTTTCTTTCAGCTTTTCGCGTTTTCTTTCTTTATATGTGTGTTCAGATTTGTATTTTTTACAGATGTATTTCTTAAAAAAACAAGTCTGGTTCTAAGGTACGTATTCTTTTTTATTTTTACCATAGCTGTTTTTGTGATTATTGCACTCATCTTCCGCTGGGTTCCGGGCAAACCTTTTTTCTGGATTCTTGTTCTGGCATCTTACTCTGTATGTACTGTAATAAGCATTCTGATTACAAATTGCTTTACTAAAAAAGAAGATGAAAAACTGAATGAAGCATTAACAAAAATGAAAAACCAGATAGAAGAATAATTATAATAATT
Organism: uncultured Treponema sp.; assembly: GCA_947165795.1. The sequence continues at coordinate 16,375 of CAMVBP010000011.1, read as the reverse complement.
CAGAAATATTATTCTTTTATTTCATCGTAAAAGGCAACGCCGCAGCGGTTATTTCCTTTTACATTATATAAAGCAACATCAGCTTCATTTTCAAGAGAAGTAGTATAACCTTTTTGAGAAAAGGCAACACCGGCACTTACCGAAACAACAGGAATTCCGCCTGGTGCCGTTCTTAAAAGTCCATTTATATTTTCAATCTTTTCTTTTATTCGTTTTGTTAATATTTCTATTGAACTGAATTTTGTCATAATAACAACAAATTCATCTCCCCCGGTTCTTATTATATAATCATTTGAACGGAACTGTTCTTTAAGGATTTCTGCAACTTTTTTTAACACAAGGTCTCCAGTAGGATGTCCATATTCATCATTTACATTCTTAAAGAAATCTATATCAAGAATTACATATGCAATCGGTTCTTCTACAGAACTTAATAAATCCTTTATTTTATCAAAGGCATTGCGGTTTATAAGGCCTGTAAGATTATCGTGTTCAGCCTTGTGTTTTAAAACCTGTGTCGTTATCTGATTTTTTTCATACAGCCCGTTATACGCTTTTGCAATATGAAGAACTTCTCTTGCACCTATTAATTCCATTTTCTGATTTTTGGTAATTGAAGAATAATTCTTCTGCAAAGGAATTAAAACAAACCAGACCAGCAGGGAATAAAGCAAAATACATACTACAAACATTATTATTTCCATAAAAATCTGGATTACAAAATGTCTGGTTATTATGCGGTTTGCACTTGTATTTTTTTGAACATGAGAACCTGTTAAAGAAGAAAAAATGACAACTATGTGCTCAGCTACACGGCGCGTAATATCATTGTATTCCTGACTAAAAAGCATATTCTGCGCAGTCTTTATTTTTTCTTCATTTGATAATTTTCTATGTTCATCTTTTAAAACTATGCTGCTTATTTCTTCGGGAACTTCCGATGCCGGCAGATTAATTGCATCAGATACAAGCCGCATTGCATAAATATCTTTTTCTACAAGCTTACAGGATTCTTTATACGCCATATGAATGCTGTTATATGGTACATCCTTTACATGCGACATTTCTATAATCTGAAGGGCAACTTCCCTTTTAGAAAGGTCCTTATATTCATAAAAATAATTTCCAATATATACCGGATTACAGCTCAAAGAAAAAAACTGAGCCTGCTGTGTTAGATAATTACATGCTGTTTGAAAATCAGATACTGCTCTTGTACAGTCAGAAAAATCATTTACTTCAAACAAAAGCTTTTCATAATTTTTTTTAATTTTAAATGTTGATTCAAAAATCAAAACCGTCAAAAGACAGCCAAGAATCATTAAAGAGGCATAAAAATGCTGAATACGAATTCCTTCAACACGCTTTTTTCTGCTTTCCATATATATGAATAATTTTATATCATAGTATTCATTTCAGCAAGTTTTAATAAAATTTTATGAAAAAGCTCAAATGAAGAAGGCGTAAGCGAAAAAATATCATCTTTTTCTGTATGAAGCAGCCGCCAGGTTTCCGGCTGATTTCCCTGAAGAACTTCATTTATTTCTAAAGAAGGCAGGAGAGTAATTGCAACTGCAGGAATTGCGTTTGCTATAAAGCTTGCATTATCTGAATAGTTGCAAGGCAGACAGAACCATTTTCCGCCGGAAGAACTATACAGCAAATTTTGAGCACGCTGCTCAAGAGAATTGAACGAATTAATGAATTTTTTTGGCGCTTTTGGTGGAAGAATTGTTTGGGTTAAAACCGGAACATCTCCGCGGCCCATGCAATCAAAAACAAAAATATCGTCATTCAAAATTCCAAGCCGTTTAAAAACCTGGGCAAGCGGAAAAGCGCCCTGCTCTTCTATTCCATTTTCGCCAAGTTCTTCGCCATCGGTAAAAATAAGCCTTATATTATGAAAACGTTTTTCCTTAGAAAGTTTTACAGCCCATTCCATAAGACAAAAAACTGCAGCAGAATTATCATTTGCGCCGATTCCAATTCTGTCATAATGCGCAATTACAGTTTTTATGCGGAACATTGAATTATATTGATCCTGAGCAAATTTTACATATATATGATTTTTCCCTTCAAGCGAAATTACTGCAGATTCTACTCCGTTTTCTTCCAGATATTTCTGAATAAATTCTTTTCTATTACAATCAGGAGAAATAAAATCTATAAAAGTTTCCGGGATTTTATACATCAGTTTTATTCGCCCCAGAACACCTTTTCATTTGAAGTTACTAATTCACTATTACATTCATATCCCGGAGGTACTAAACAAACATAAAAATCTTCAGGAATAGTTTTTCCTTCAAGATCAAAGCCGTAAACAGTATGAGCAGAAAACCAGTATAGATTTTTTGCCCAATAAGCATGCATGTAATTTATTCCGCTTGGTTTTGCAACCCAGTAATTTTCAAAGCCTGGAAGAACATTTATATTCAATGGCTGATTATTTTCTACACGTTCACGCATTTCTCTAAGCGAAAGCGGAATTCCATTTTCATCGGTTACATATTCGACCATGTCTGAATCTATCATTGCATATTTATTTAATTCAGGAAGCCACACAACATTTACAACATGGCAATCGCCGTCATTTTTGTCTTCGGGAAGACAGGTAATAAAGCGATTTTTAATTCCAATAGACAAAAGCAGCTCACTCAAAATTGTACTATGCCAGCGGCAATTAAAGCCGGTAGGAATTCTTCTTGAATATTCCCAAAGACTTATTGCATTTCTTTCCTTCAGCCATTCCTTCTGATTATCATGAGGAATATTTTTTGCAACAAAAACAGCGAGCTCAACAGATTTTTCCCAGGTTGATTTGTCTGAAGCGGCAAGCGCATCAAGATCTAGGCCCGCATTTTCCTTAAAGTAAGCACGAATTTCTGCCGCACGATTTTCATCAATCAGATATTTAATTTCAAATTCAGAAGAAGCGCTCTCCTGATTATATGGAGCACAAGTCTGTATTTTTTCAATATTATTCATATGATTCCTGACAATATATTCTGAACTTGAACAGCCAGATAAGAAAACAATAATTAAAACAAAAATAAGTAAACTTTTTCTATAAACTTTCATACATAAACCTCCGCGGCAGCATACAAAATAGTAATATGAAATAATTATAACATAAATTGAAGAATAAGAAAAATCAAAAAGCCCCCTTCGCCCGGTGAATAAAATAGTAAAAAACATGGAATTGTAAGATTAATTATGTGTCACAACGCCATGACGTGGCTACGGATATATTTCTCCATATATCCGCTAGACACGTCTTGGTGATTTGTCACACAGTAATAGAAAAATTTTCACATGTTTTGTATACTTTTTTTATGAACATTGCGCTTGTTGATGATGAAAAAAATCTGCGGATGGCGGTCTCTACTGCCTTAAAAAAAGAAGGATTTTCTGTTTCTGAATATGAAAACGGAAAGCTTGCTTTTGAAGCACGCTCTAATAAACCCGATCTTTACATACTTGATATAATGATGCCTGTTATGGACGGCATTTCTCTATTAAGGGCATTAAGGGAAAATGGCGATAAAACTCCTGTTATGTTTCTGACTTCAAAGGATGATGAATTTGATAAGATTCTTGGACTTGAGCTTGGTGCCGATGATTATCTTTGCAAGCCATTTTCCATGCGTGAACTTATTACAAGAATAAAAGTTATTTTACGCCGTTCAGGAAGAAATGAAGCTTCCGGATCACAGTCAAAAAATGAAGAAATTTTAAAAGCCGGTGACATCTCAATTTTCCTTTCTTCCTATTCAGCAGAAAAAAACGGAAAGTCTATTCCGCTTACTGTAACGGAATTCAGATTATTAAAAACTTTTGCAGAAAATCCTGATGCTGCACTTTCGCGTGAACAATTAATCAGCGCATCTTATCCCGAAGAAACTTATCTTAATGACCGCGCAATTGACTGTCACATAAAAAGATTAAGAAAAAAAATCGGAGGAAATTATATAGAAACAATTTACGGTTTGGGCTATAAATTTTCTCTTTCGAATTTTAAAAAGGAAGATTAATAAAAATGAAAAAACTGCGCTTACCTATAAGCATTCAAATTTCTATTTTTCTTATAATTGCGGTCTTTGTTCCGGTTGCAGCAATGATGATGTTAAAAACCTACGAAACTCAGCTGCTTAAAATGACGGAAAATTCAAATGTTCAGCAGGCAAGAATTCTTTCTGCAAGTCTCGCAGCTGCAGATGATTACATTAATAAAGATTCTATAGATGCGCAGCTTGCTTCGGAAATATTAAAAAATATGGAAGGTAATTTTGACTGCCGTATAAGAATTCTGGATCCGCAGGGAAGTTTACTTGCAGATTCAAGCAGACTCGAAAAAACTCAGGAAGATTTTTCTGCAGAAGCAGCAAGCCGTAATTCAGAATCTGATTCTTCGTCGGCTAAAGAAAAAAAAGAATCTTTTATTTATAAAGTATTTTCAATTCCTGTGCGAGTCTACAGAAAATTAAAACCGCCATCTGCAGTTTATTCAAATGCAGATTTTTATTCTAAAAAAACCGTTTATGACGGAGAAGAAATACAAGCCGCAAAGGAAGGCCGCTATGGCGCAAAAACAAGAATTTCTTCGGGCGGTCAAATATCCGTAACTTTGTATTCGGCAGTCCCGGTTTTAAAAAATGAAAAGGTTATAGGTATAGTTCTTGTTTCGCGTTCTACCTGGAGAATTCTTCAGAATATTTATGAGCTGAGAACAGATCTTGCAAGAATATTTTTGTGGTCTTTACTTGTAGTTATTTTAACCGCAGTTTTTCTTGGCTTTAGAATAAGCCTTCCATTAAAGAAGCTTGCAAAAGAAACCGGTGAATGTGCAGATAAAAAAGGACGCATAGACAGTGAAAAAATAAAGCAGTTCACCGGAGTAAAACGAAATGATGAAATTGGAGATTTAAGCCGTTCATTTAAAACTCTCATCAATAAGCTTGATTCAAAGATACGCTATACTCAGGCGTTTTCTTCGGACGTAAATCACGAGTTTAAAAATCCGCTTGCTGCAATCCGTTCGTCTGCGGAGCTTTTAAAAGATGAACTTTCTGAAGAAGAACGAAATAATTTTTCTACGGCAATTACAGATGAAATTACTCATCTTGAACAGCTTTTAACTGAAGTAAGAAATATTTCTAAAATTGACGGAACAAATACAGAAGAACAGACCGAAGAAATTTCTTTATATGATTTTGCGTCCAACATAGTTTCCAGAATTAAAAAGAATTATCAGAACGTTCAAATTGAATTACTAACTCAGGAAAATAATTCTCAGGATTGTATGACGGCAAAAATTAATCCGGATTATCTGGAAAGAATTCTTACGAATCTTATAGATAATGCTGCGGGCTTTGCAAATCACATTCAGGTATTAATAAAAAAACAAAAGCATAATGATAATAAACAGGAGCTTTTATTAAATGTTGCCGATAACGGAAAAGGAATTGAAGAAAGCGAATATGAAAAAATATTTGACCGCTTTTATTCAAACCGACCGAATTCAAGTTCGGGCCATACCGGCCTTGGTCTTTCAATTGTAAAAGCAATTGTTGATGCAACCGAAGGTGAAATAAAAGTTCAGAAAAGCAGCACGCTTGGCGGAGCAGAATTCACAGTTCATATTCCGCTGTAAAATTTTATTCCGAAATAAAATAACACATTTTGGTCATAATTCTGCCACAATTCTCTTTTAAGATTTAATTATCAAAATTAAATCCGCGCGCCTGCGCAGGAAACAAATTCTTGCGCGACCGCTGCCGCGAAAAATTATAAAGGAGATCCTTATGGAAACTAAAGAAACAGCAGCAGCTGTAGAAACTAAATTAATTAAAGAACCGGTCAAAACAAAAAGATTCGGTGGAATCGGGGTAAAGTTAATTTTTATTGCGATTGTAATTATCGGACTTTTAATTGGACTTGGATTTGTAAAAGGCCAGTTGGATGACAGAGAAAGTGCATACACCCATGCTAAATGGGAAATCAGCAGTTCTGCCGGAGGAAGCATGTATTTTGAAGGCCCTTATATTTTAGTGCCTTATAAAAAAAGCTGGAATGAAATTGTATATAAATACAATGAACAGTATAAAGAGCTTAAAACAGAGGAAGGCTGGGTGCAGCTTCCTGCAGATTATGTAAATATTGATTCTTCTCTTGATTCGGAAATAAGGCCTATAGGTATTTATTCAAGTCCGATTTTTACGGGAAATGCTTCTATTCTTGCAACATTCAATGTAAATATGGAAAAAGTAAAACAAGAAAACAATGTTACAACTGAATATAATTTTGACAAGGCAATGATTTTTGTCAGTATAAAAAATTCATCTTTAAGGAATGCACCTTTATTTAATATCAACGAAAAAGACTACTCCACAGATTTTATTGTGATTGATGAATTACAAGGAATTGGAAGTGAGTTTGAACTAACAAACGGGAAAATTCAGTTTTCTGCAAATATCGGTTTAAGAGGCGCAGAAAGTTTTAATTACAGAATTTCCGCAAAAGAAACAAAACTTACTCTTGCGTCTGACTGGACTGCGCCAGGCTTTACAGGCTTCTCATATCTTCCTGATAAACGGAAAATTACTGACGAAGGATTTTCTGCAGAATGGAATGTAAATTTTGGTTCGAACGAAATTACTCAGTACATCGGCACATCTTTTATTGAACCTGTGAATCTTTACCAGAAGCTTTACCGCGCAATTAAATACGGATTTTTGTTTATCATAGTTCCGTTCATAATTCTGTTTTTGATTGAAGTCTTTGCAAAAATTACACTGCATCCTGTAAACTATCTTCTTTGCGGTGCAGCCTGCGTTCTTTTCTTCCTTATGCTGCTTTCTCTTTCTGAACACATTCCTTTTGATGCAAGTTATATTTTTGCAGCTCTGCTCGCAGGAATTACAGTTTCGCTTTACGTTGCTTCAATTACAAAGAAATTCAAGCTTGGACTTGTAATGATGATTATGTTTGTAATGCTTTACAGTTATCTGTTCTTCTCGCTCAAATCTGAAGACTATGCATTGCTGATCGGTTCATTCTTTGCATTTGCAATTCTTGCATCGCTGATGTTCTTTACAAGAAAAGTTAACTGGTACAATTTAAAAAGTCTGGCACCCCGAAAGTAATCGAAGTACCAGAGCAAGGTGAAAAAAAATTTTGAGGAGTGATTTGGCAAGCCCTGAACATTTATTTATCAGGAGAATGTTTACAGGGCTTGCCTGCCATTTTTGCTTCGCAAAAAATGACTAAAAATTTATCGCTGGATGCGGCCGGAGCCGTTTCCTGCTGCTAATTTTTCTACTTCGTCGACGCTTACCATGTTGTAATCGCCTTCGATAGTATGTTTAAGACAGCTTGCAGCAACTGCAAACTCTACAGCATCCTGTGTTGATTTGCCGTTGAGCAATGCGTAAATAAGTCCGCCGCCAAAGCTGTCGCCGCCGCCTACGCGGTCTACGATGTACATTTCGTATTCCTTACTGAAGCAGTAATCTTTTCCATCGTAAAGAAGTGCAGCCCAGTTGTTGCGGTTTGCATTGATAGAAGTACGCAAGGTAATTGCAACTTTCTTAAAGCCGAATTTATCTGCGAGCTGTTTTGCAACTGATTTGTAGCCTTCCTTGTTGAGTTTTCCGCCTGTGATATCTGTGTTTTCTGCTTCGATTCCGAATACGTCTTTTGCATCTTCTTCGTTGGAAATACAAACGTCTACGTACTTGCAGATTTCTGTCATTGCTTCGCGGGCCTGCTCACGAGTCCAGAGCTTTCCGCGGTAGTTAAGGTCGCAGCTTACTGTAGCGCCGGCAGCCTTTGCAGCCTTGCATGCTTCGATACAAATCTGAACCATATTTCCGCCGAGCGCCGGAGTAATACCTGTAAGATGGAACCATTTACAGTCCTTAAAAATTTCCGGCCAGTTGAAGTCTTCCGGCTTTGCTTCTGCAATAGAAGAATGTGCACGGTCATAAATACATTTTGAACCGCGCTGACTTGCACCGCGTTCGTTGTAGTAAATACCAACACGCTCGCCGCCGCGAACAATGTAATTAGTATTTACACCAAAACGGCGGAGCGAATTAATTGCGGCCTGACCAATTTCGTGCTTAGGGAGCTTTGTGACGTAATAGGCGTCTAAGCCGTAGTTTGCAAGAGAAACAGCAACGTTAGCCTCTCCGCCACCAAATGTAGATGTCATTTTATCAACCTGAACAAATCTAAAGTATCCTTCCGGTTCCAAACGGAGCATTATTTCACCAAATGTTACTACCTTCATATTTAATCTCCTATTTCTTTTATTAGGTTTTAGGGGGCGTTGCGGGGTACTCCCCGCTAGAAGGGGTAGCGAGCAACGAAGTGCGAGCGAGGGGAAGGCTTTCCCCTCCTACCCTAGAACCTTTATCTATCCTCTAATCTCTTTTACAATTGCTGCAGCCTCGCGGGTCAGATTTTCGATTTCTGCAAAGTTACCGGAATTAATCAAATCGCCTTTTACCATCCAGCTGCCGCCGCATGCTAAAATTTTATCGCACGCAAGATAATCGCGAACGTTTGTTGAATTAATTCCGCCGGTCGGCATAAACTTCATCATTGTATATGGAGCGCTCATTGCCTTAATCATTTTCAGGCCGCCTGCATTTTCTGCCGGGAAGAATTTTACTACATCAAGACCAAGTCCAAGGGCCATTTCGAGTTCGGTTGGAGTCATAATGCCCGGTGTAACCGGATAGCCTTTTTTAATGCAGTATTCAACAACCTTTGGATTAAGTCCAGGGCTTACTATAAACTTTGCACCCGCTCCTACTGCACGATTAACCTGTTCAACAGAAAGAACTGTTCCTGCTCCAACGAGCATATCCGGAAAATTCTTTGCAATTGTACGTATACTTTCTTCTGCGGCATCGGTTCTGAAAGTAACTTCTGCACAAGGAAGACCGCCTTTTATAAGACTTTCAGCAAGTGGCATAGCGTCTGCAGCATTATTCAAAACAACAACAGGAACAATTCCCGTAAGGCCAATCTGCTTCAAGATTTCGTTCATAATTTATATACTCCTACAACCTAGTATACTAGAATAATAAATATTTTAATACACTTTTATGGAATTTGTCATCAGTAAAATATCTTATATTTTTTCCTTGCACAATCAGTTTTTCAATGCTATATTAAATCCAAGGCTTTAGTTAAACGTTTAACTATATTGTTTAACTATTTTATCACATATTATCACAAAAAAGCACCGCTAAAAAGGTGTCTTAAACGGAGTTTTTATGGATTCAATTGTAGTTTCCTGCGACAAGGATTTAAGCAAAATCAGTAAAGATATTTATGGCCATTTTTCTGAACATTTAGGACGCTGTATATATGGTGGCTTTTGGGTTGGAAAAGACTCTGACATACCAAACATAAACGGATACAGAAAAGATGTAGTAGAAGCTTTCCGCGAAATTGATATTCCAAATTTAAGATGGCCGGGCGGCTGTTTTGCAGATGAATATCACTGGAAGGACGGAATTGGTCCATATGAAACCCGAAAGAAAATGATTAATACTCACTGGGGCGGAGTTGTAGAAGACAATTCTTTTGGAACACATGAATTCTTAGGTCTTTGCGAAGTTTTAGGCTGCAAACCATATATTAATGGAAACGTAGGAAGCGGAACTGTTCAGGAAATGTCTGAATGGGTTGAATATATTACCTTTGACGGCGAATCGCCGATGAGCCGCTTGCGCGAAGAAAACGGACATAAAAAGCCATGGAAGCTTGATATGTTTGGAGTTGGAAACGAAAACTGGGGTTGCGGCGGTAACATGAAGCCTGAACATTACGCAAACCTTTATAGAAATTATCAGACTTACGTTCGCCAGTACGGCAAAAATAAAATATTCAAAATAGCATGTGGTGCTAACTCAAGCGACTGGAACTGGACGGAAGTTTTAATGCGTGAATGCAGTAACTTAATGGATGGACTTTCACTTCATCATTATACTGTTGTTCCAAACTGGGATAACCGAACTACTGCTACAGACTTTGGTGAAAATGAATGGTTCCTTGCATTAAAGAATGCAGGCTTTATGGAAACTCTTGTTCGCCGCCATGATGAAATTATGAGTAAGTATGACAGCGAAAAACGTGTTGCCCTTATCGTTGATGAATGGGGAATGTGGCATGCTGTTGAACCTGATACAAATCCGGGCTTCCTCTATCAGCAGTGTACAATCCGCGATGCTCTTGTTGCCGGCCTTACATTGAATATTTTCAATAATCATTCTGACCGCGTAAGATGTGCAAATATTGCACAGGCCGTAAATGTACTTCAGTCGCCTGTTCTTACAGAAGGTAACAAAATGGTAAAAACTCCAACCTGGTATGTTTTCCATATGTATAAAAATCATATGGATGCAGATCTTCTTGCAAGTTCAGTTGCAACAAATCAGGTTGGTCCGGAAGATGCAAGAGTTCCAGCAGTTTCTGCTTCGGCTTCGCATAAAAAGAATGTATACACCGTAACATTTACAAATGCAGAGCTCAAAGGTGAAAAACAGATCAGCATAAATCTTGCAAATAATAAAGGAAAAATTAAAGAAGCAAAAGGAACAATCCTTACTTCAAAAAGAATGACAGCCTGCAATACTTTCTCTAAACCGGAAATCATTAAGGAAGAAAAAATAAATGTAAAGATTTGCGGCAGCAATGAAGTGCAGATTAAAGTTCCTGCAATGAGTGTTGTAACTGTAGAAATGAAACTATAGTTTTTCTGCAATTCGTAAATTACTTCTGCGGCGGCGCTTATTTTTTTAAGAAGCGCCGCTGATTTTTTACCGGCCGAATTGCCGCTGAACAAATATGAAACTTTGCCCTGAATGCGAAAATAAAAAACATCTTTCTTCTCTTGATATGACTCCGGAGCTTCTGGAAGAAATGGCTTTAAATCAGCAGCTTACAGAAGATACGGTTTCTCCTGAGGTTTACAAAAAAAGGCTGGAAGCATGCAAGACCTGCTCCAAGCTGATTGGAGAAATGACCTGCAGTGAATGCGGCTGTTTTGTACAGCTCAGGGCAAATCGCAAATCGGCTTTCTGCATTAACGGCAGGTGGTAAATTACGCTTTAAATAAAATCCTTGTATCGCGTTGAATTACAGTTTTTCTTGCAGTTTCCAGAGTAGCGTAATCTGCAAAAATAAATGTTGAACCTTCTGTTCTTGTAATTGCCGTATAAATAATCTGTCTGTTTAAAAGCGGATGTCCGGCCTGTTCCGGAATAAAAACCAGAATTGATTTATAGCCTGACCCCTGAGACTTATGAATTGTAATAGCATAAGAAGGTTCAAGAGTTTCTTTTGGCAAAAGATACAGCGGATAAAAAATATAGCTTCCTATCTGAATGATTCCTGTCTGCGTATTTTTTACATTTTTATGTTCTTCTGCACTACTCTCTTTTGTTTCTTTTTTTACCATTAAATATTTTAAGCCGGAAGCATTTTTAGAATTTTCATCTTCTGATTTTAAACTGACTACAATTCCGCTGTCGCCGTTATATAAATTAAACATTGACTGATTTCTTGTGAGCATTACAAGTTCGCCATTAAAATATTCTTCGCCCTGAATCGTAAGCTGATTATTCTTTACAATTTTTTCGATGATGTGATTATTGATTTCTTCAACACCGCGGATTCCGTTTCGTTCGGCACAAAGAATTCTTGCACACAGAGTTTTTTCCCATAAAGCATCGAGCGAAGAAATTAAATTATTGAAATCGGAATTTACAGGAATTCCATTAACAATGCTTTCGCTTGAAGAAAGCTCTTCATAAAATTCCTGACTCCATAAATCAATAAGTTTTTGAATCTGATTTTTTTTGTAATGATAATCCTGTTTCTTTAAAGTAAATGTTGTAACAGGAAAAACTTTTTTTTCTTCCGGAGAATCAGTCTGCGGTGGTGAAAAAAGTTTTTCATTGCTGCTGATTTTTTTCTCCGGTGCGCCGTCAGTTTTTTCTGCAATCCAGTCTTCCAGCTTACAAAAATTCGCAAGGTCTTCGTTAAGCGGTTCATCTGACTGCAATGCATCTTTTAACCGGCCGATTGCAGAATCATCATTAAAGCGGTTAGATTCCTTTAATTCAACAACACAATCGGTTTTATTTGCAAGAAGTTCGCCAAGAACAGCGCCGGCCTGTACAGACGGAAGCTGATTTTTATCGCCAAGAATAAATACCCTTGCACCTTCCGGAATTGCATTAAGTAAACGGCTGAACAAAATTATATCAATCATACTTGCTTCATCAATTACAAAAATTGAATTAACATCAAACTGATTTTCTTCATTGTAAGAAAAATTATTGTCGCCCGGATTATAATTCAAAAGCGTATGAATTGTTGAACTCTGAACTGTATTCAGTTTTTTGTAAACATTTATATTTTCTTCACGAACCTTTTGATTCAAACTTTCAAGAGTATGGCAGATACTTTCTTTTAAACGGTCGCTTGCCTTTCCGCTTGGTGCCGCAAGATAAAGCTTATGATTCTGATATTCAGGATTTTTTAAAAGCTCCCACAATAGATAACATACAACAGTTGTCTTTCCGGTTCCAGGACCGCCGGTAATAATAAGATTTTCATTCTGTCCGCGCGTAATTGCATTCAGCTGTTCATCTTTCAGCAAAATCGGTTTTGAACCATTAACCTGTGTAATTTCTGCAAAATATTTTCTTAAGTTCTCCGGTTCAGAAACCGCAACCGAAACTCCCGACTTTTTCATAATTTTATTAATGCGGTTTTCTATTACAATTTTTGCCTTGTGATACTTTGAAGAAAAAATCCAGTTTTCATCGATTACAAAAGGCTTTGTATAATCACCATTTTTGTATTCCTGAATAAGATTTTTAAGCTTTCCGTTTTTTATTTCTTCAAGCGCCGCTTTAATTTCCAGAGCAAAACGTTCAGAGTCATCGGAAACTTTTTTTTCAATTTCTTCTTCTGAAAATTTTAATGAAGATTTTAAAAGGCCTTCCCATTTATTCATCCAGCGTTTATAAAGTGAATCTTCCTTTTCAAAATCATCATCAAGATTAACGCAGATATTCCCGTCGTCCAAAAGAGAAAAATACATGTAAAAAAAATCACGGATGTTTTCTGACAAATCCTTTTGAAGAGACTGCAAAACAGAAATCACTTTAACCCATGTGCGGCTTATTCCGTTCAGAGAATCTAATTCTTCATAAAAATCATAAGTTTCGTTCATATTTTATAACACCATTAATTTGCTGCAGATATTTTTAAAACTGTTTTCCAGCTCAAAATAATTTTTCCATGTACGCGCATAAACTCCATTTGAAGTTCCATTTTTACAGCCGCGCACGTAAACATAATAAATTCCGCCAAAGTGATTATTGAAAATTTCTTCTTCGCTTTCGTTATAAAAAATCTTGAGCCATTTTATAAGGCAGTACGAATATAAAACTCTTTGAATAGAATATTTATTATCCGTGTGATTTTTTAATTTATCTTCATCAGAAAATTCCGAAGGAAGGAATGTATCACTTTTCCAGTCGACAATTGAATAAACTTCATTTTGATTTTCATCCCTGCGTTTAAAAATCAAGTCAACAAATCCCATGCAGTAATTCCGCAGGATTTTATCCGGGACCGGATTCATATTAAACTGAACTTCTGAAAGCCGGCTGTCCCGGCCAAGTTCCGAAAGGCTGAATAAATTCTCTGACTTCAAGCTTCCTGTAATTTCCGGAAGTTTTGCATTAAGCGTATTCCATAAAAAGCAAGCTGTCTGTTCACGCCATTTTTTTGAATCATTTTCATCGAGCATAAACGACTGATTTGCAAAACACTTATTGATTAGATCTGCAATCTGAAAATTTTCTGCTGCAGCTTTATAATCCTTAAATTTTCCGGCAAAAACAAAATCTGCTTTTTCCAGAACTTCATGAAGAGCCGTTCCAAGTTTTGCGCCTTTCGGATAATCTTCTGCAAAAAAATCCGGCTCAGCATTTTTGTCGTAATTCATTTTTACAGGATTTTCTGATTTATCATATTCACTAAGCGAAACAGTTTTTAAAGTTTCGCCTTCTGCATCAAGCCGCTCAGAAGCGTCGCCGGTAAGATCATTGTCTTTTATATTATGCGACAACGAGGAATACGAATGCCTGTACAAAAGCATCGAAGGAATCTTTTCTGCCAGCAGCAAATTTTCTTCCAGCTGCTTTTGCTGCAATATTTCTGAATTTTGAATTTCACTGTTTTGAGAATCATTTTTTTGTTCTGCAAGATTCTGATTCAAAATTTCTTTTACTTCTGCTTCAAGTTCTTCACCTGTTTTTAATTTTTCAATATCTTTTGCAGTTCCAATCTGTTTAAAATATTTTGAATTTGCTGGATTATTCATTAATTCAAAAATATTATTTCTTATAAAATCTACAGGTTTTGTTGTTGTTTTCGGTTTGTAATATGGAAGAAGCATAAGCGAAGAAGCACGAGTGTAAGCAACATAGAAAACTCTCTGGAATTCAAAATCTTCTTCCGAGTTTTTTTGATTTTTTCCGATTGAATCAACAAACGACAGTTCAGACTGGCGCGACGAATTATGATAAACATAAACATGCGGTCCCATATTATTCCGGCCGTTATAACCGCCTACACAAATTACAACAGGAAACTCAAGGCCTTTTGAAGCGTGAATTGTCATTATCTGAACGCAGTCTAAATCAGTTGATTTTTCTACAATGTTAGCTTCTTCTTCCGATTCTTCATTTTTATTAGAAAGACGAAGCAAATGCTTTGAAGCTTCTTCAAGTGAGCATTCGTTTTTATAAAGGTATTCAACAATGTAATTTCCAATCTGGCGGTATTTTGAAAGCGAAGACAATCTGTTCAGGCTGGAAAGATTTCCTTCAATTTCTGATTCTTCAAAAATCGATTCCAGAAGTTTTGCCCACTGACGCTTTTGTGCAATCTGCTGCCACATAATTATTTTCTGGCGCTGTTCACAAAGCGGAGTATCAAAGTCTTCGTTTGTAACCTGACTCAATGGTATATTGAAAAACTGAGTGAATAAAACTTCGCTCAAAAGTTTTCGTTTACTGCCGGTAAAGTCCGGTGCATCGATTGCGTTTAAAAGTGCAACCCAATGTGCACATTCTTTTCCTGCAAAAAGATTCTGGTCCTTATATCGTGAAGTAGGAATTCCAGATTTTTTTAATTCTTTTTCTATTGCGGTAGATTCGCTTTTTACCTTTGAAAGAATTGCAATATCCTTAAAACGTAAATTTCTGTAAGCATTTAAATTCTTATCCCAAACCTGAAGCTTTGTTTTTCCATCATTATTAAACGAACATAAATCTACAATTTTGTTTACTGCAATTTTAGCAAACACTTCATCCGTAACTTCGCCTGCTGCAGCTTCATTTTTTGAATCGGATTGGCTTCTGTTTCCTGCAATCAAAAGCGGTTCAATTTCTTTTCCGTTATATAAAGCATTTTTAATTTTGCCCCACGGGTTCGAAGCATTAAATAAAATTTCTGAAGCAGGATCAAAAAAGTTTACAGCGCCCTTTGTCTTAAAAAGCTCATTGCAGGCTTCGACCATAAGAACGGAAGAGCGTCTGTTAGTTTTTAATGAATATTCTTTTCCGCCGTTTTCTTTTATCTGATTAATTGCCTTCTGGTAAACATTTACGTCGGCACCCTGGAAAGCATAAATCGACTGCTTTGGATCTCCTACAACAATCAGAACATGCGGATCTTTATTTTTTTCATCCTTCTTTTCAAGAAAAATTGAACTGAAAATATCCCACTGTTTTTGATTAGTATCCTGAAACTCATCAATAATCGCATAGGAATATTTTTCCTTAAGTTTTTTTCTTAATTGAGAATTTGGTTCACAAACTGCTTCCCGGACATTTCTGATCATGTCGTTAAAAGACTGCTGCTTGTTTTCTGATTTCTGTTTTTGCCACGCAACGTAAAGCTCCTGTAAATGCGCAGTAAAAAATTTTTCAAGCAGATTTTCTTTTTTAATATTCTGTTCAGTATTTAAAGAAATGATTGAAGGAATTTCATTTCCATTTAAATCCAAATAATATTTATCAACGCCGGCTTCGAAATGTTTTTTTATGCTTTCAATTAACGAGGCAGGCTTTTCGGCAGAGCAGAATAAATTTTTAAAATCCTCCTGAGTACTGAAAACATCACGAATCCAGCAGTCAATAAATTCCGAAATTTTGTTTTCGTTTATTAATTCAAGATTCGAAGGCTGCTTTGCCGTAAAATAAAATTCGCTCAGCGTTTTCTGACAGAATGAATGGATTGTAAAAATCGGAGCATTATCAACATCAAGCTTTATATT
>CAMVBP010000010.1 GCA_947165795.1 uncultured Treponema sp. | reverse complement strand
GCAGCAAAATAGAGTGTTTTTGAAAGACGGCCCTCGCCCTTGCGCTATTTTTTTTCACTCATTTATATATTTGTAAAATAAAAATAGCTTCCGGGTGAGATCCGCCTTTCAAAACCGCACGCTAGCGTGCTACACGCTATTTTGCGGTGGAACTATATACGTTGCCGCTTGCGCGGCAGCAAAATAGAGTGTTTTTGAAAGACGGCCCTCGCCCTTGCGCTATTTTTTTTTCACTCATTTAAATATTTATAAAATAAAAATAGCTTCCGGGTGAGAGCCGCCTTTCAGATATGTGCAGCGGAAGTCTTTTTATGAATGTATTTACAAAACTGATTTCCACGTATTTATGGAGTACAAAATATTTTTGTGGTAGAATATTTTTTATATGTATATTGTCTTTCACATTGTCAGTTTTTTGGTAAATACTTTTATAATTATAAATATTGTTGATGTCATTTTAATGGGCTGGCTGCGGCCGAGATTTTCTTTTCGTCTGCAGAATAAAACTTTTTTTGTAAAGCCCGGAGAAAAAACTGTTTCAATTGAAGAAAAAAAAGATTCTTCCTTTTTATATACTTTTTTTGAATATCAGAATGGGCCTGAATGTGCAGGATTTTCTTCTGCTTTTGTTTTGCGCCATATTGGAATTCAAGCTTTGGGAGCAGAAGTTTACAAAGACGTTCCATATAAGTTAAGTGGCGGAGAAGTTTTTCCAAAAGGAATTTCCGGATACTTTAAAAACTGCGGAATAAAAATGAAAGCCTGTACAGGAAATCTCAATGCATTAAAAAATGAAGTCTCGCGCGGAAAACCTGTGATTGTAGTTGTACGCTCTTTTGTCGGAAAATCATATTTACATTTTGCCTGCGTTACCGGCTACGATGAAGAAAACATTTATATTGCAGATTCCATAAAAGACTGGGCGAATGAAGAAGGTGAATATTATAACCGAAAGGTGCCTGTAAAAATATTTAAAAAACTCTGGAACACTTCCATGTTAAAAATGCCCCTTTACAGAAATATGTTCTATATTTTTGGTTAAACGTTTTACTAAATCCTGAAAAAAATGTATAATCCTGCTGTGAAAATAAAGAGAGTTTTTGCAGTATTTTTTATAACCGGGGGAATTTTTATGTCTTGTTCAAATTGTACAAATGAAGAAACAACAGTAACTGCTGTTACAAAAATGCAGAAGCTTATGGCCGAAAAAGCTATTAAACTGCCGGAAGAAAATAATCCGATTGTGGCACATAAATATGGAGCTGATCCTGCTGTACTTGAATATAACGATACTCTTTACATTTATACTACTAACGATATGCAGCAGTTTGAATTTACAGAAGGAAAAGTAGATAACGGATACAATAAAATTACTTCACTGAATGTGTTCTGTACTAAAGATATGGTTAACTGGACAGATTGCGGCGAGATTGCTGTTGCCGGTAAAAACGGTGGAGAAGGTGCTGCAAAGTGGGCTGCAAATTCCTGGGCACCTGCAATTGCATGGAAAAAAATAAATGGTAAAGATAAATTCTTTCTTTACTTTGCAGACAGCGGAAACGGAATTGGTGTGCTTACAGGCGATTCTCCTGTAGGACCTTTTACAGATCCTCTTAACGGTCCGCTTATTTCACGTAATACTCCAACCTGTGCAAAAATTAACTGGCTTTTTGATCCTGCTGTAATTGTAGACACAGACGGGCAGGGCTATCTTTATTTTGGCGGCGGCCACGATCCTGATAAATATGAGCATCCTATGAATGCACGTTGTGTTGCGCTTGCAGATGATATGGTTCACATTGTTGGCGAACCTCAGGTTATAGACGCTCCTTTCCTTTTTGAAGATTCTGGAATTAATAAAATCGGTGATACCTGGTATTACACTTACTGTACAAACTGGCAGGACAGAAAAGATACTAAAGATCCTGATAAAATGCCAATTGCAGTTATCGGCTATATGACTTCTAAAAATCCTTTGGGACCTTTTGAATATAAAGGCTACACTTTGGAAAATCCTGGAACAGTATTTGGTGCATGGGGAAATAATCATCACTGGATTTTCAGTTTCCGCGGTAAATGGTACATAGCTTATCACACTCAGACTTTGGAAAAAACTACCGGTCAGGAAAAAACAGGTTACCGCAATATATTTATTAATGATTTTTCAGTTAATGCCGACGGCTCTCTGCCTAACCAAAACATGACTAAAAAAGGCGTTGCACAGGTGAGCAGCTTTAAGCTTGGAGAAACAGTTCCTGCAGCAACTTTTGCGCGTTCTGCTAATGTCGCAGTTACTAACAAACAGTCGTTAGTTTCCGTAAAGGATGATGCATTTATCTGCCTTAAAGGCGTAGAATTTACCGGCAGCGAAAATCAGTTTACAGCAGAATGCTGTGTTTCTGCCGCAGATAATTCTAACGGCGAAAAGTCTGTAAAAGTTCTGCTTGATGGAAATTCTTCTTCCGGAAAATTAATCTGCGAAGTAAAAACAGGCAAAAATTCAAAAATAAATGCCAGTCTTAACCTGAACGGTGCAAGCGGAATGCATGATTTATACATAGTCTTACCTGAAGGTTGTGAGCTTAAAAACTGGTGCATTAAAAAATAAATTTAATGAAGTATAAAAATCTTAATGCGGATAAAGAATAAATCCGAAGATTAATATATGAAATTAAATGCAAAAATTGCCGAACGTGTTACTCAAATGTCTTATAAGCCTGCAAAAGGCATGCTGTTTGTTTTACTCATGTTATTTTCAGTATGTTGCTTTAAGCTTTGCGCAGAGGATATGAGTCCTGCGCAGGCTCAGGTATTAAGGGAAAAATTTGTAGCAGAATCAAAAAAATATGTAGGAAGTCCTTATGTTTATGGCGCAGTAGGACCAGATTCTTTTGACTGTTCAGGATTAATTTATTATGTAGCAAGAGAGTCTGTAGGAGTTCAGCTGCCAAGAACCGCAAAGGCAATTTATAATTACTGCAGGATAATTCCAGACAGAGACAAAGAAATAGGCGATTTACTTTTCTTTAAAACAAACTCTTCTGATTCAATAACTCATGTAGGAATTTATATAGGAAACAATCAGTTTATTTCTGCAATTAGCGATGGTCCGAATACGGGCGTAATTATTTCTTCATTAAATCAGGATTACTGGAAGCCAAAATATGTAGCCTGCGGACAGTTCCTAAAATCTTCAAAAGGTTATGGTTTGAATGACGATGAAGAAGTTGCAGTAACAGAAAGCAGCAGTAAAAAAAATAATTCTAAAAAATCATCTTCCAATAAAGAAAGTACCGGAACAGTAAGCGCCAGAGAAACAGCAGACAGAGGAAGCTCTTCTGGTGGCGTTAATAGTTTTGTAGATTCTCTTGTTGCAGATGCAACTTTATGCGGCGGCTGGTCTCTTATTGCTCCCAACGAATTTATGATTCGCTTTAGGGGAGTGGAGCTTCAGTCAAATGTACGCTATTCAAAAATGACCTTGCAGCCCGGATTTTCTGTAGGCTTCCGCTATAACTGCGGTGTTGGAGTTTTTCAGATACCGCTTTTATTTACTGCAACTCCAAATGAATATTTCAGATTTTATGCTGGTCCGATTATTACATTCGGAAAAGCAAGAATGTTAAAAACAGAAGAAGAAATTAAACCTTCTGTTTTTCCGGGCGTTTTAGGTCTTTCTTTTTCTACACCTTCGATTGAAGTTGGAAAAACAAAAATTCAGTTAGTCCAGGATTTAAGCTACACAGTCTTTAATAACCCGGATAATTCGGCATTGCCTTTTGTTGAATCTCTTTCTTCAGGATTTATTTTTTATACGGGTGTTCGTGTAACGCTCGGCATTGGTTCATTGTTTAGGTAATAATGAAGAATATAAATATGGTAAATCCTGAAAATAAATTTATTCACTGCGCAAAGACTCTTGTATTTTTTTGTATAGCCGCTTTTTTTTCAGCTTTTTTAATTTCCTGCGATTCAGATATTTCTGTAATTAAAAATTCTGATGAAAGCTTATCCGTTGAATTTTATGGAAGCACAGGAAAAGCTCTGCTTTCTGTTTTTAATATTGATGAAGCTGAATCCGGAGAAACTTTTTTTGATGTTCAGGAAATGAAAAATGAACTGGAAAAATCCGGTTTTACAGATGTTCAGGTTGATGTTACGCCGCTCGAGCTTAGTGGTGATGATTCCGTAAAAATAAAAATCTCGATGAAAGATAAAAATCATAATTCTGTTTTGTTTTCTTCCGGAGTTTTAACCGAAGAGACTTTGGCAGGAAAAAAAGAATTGAAAGTTCATTTATCTCCTCTTGCCTTAAAAAAGTTTTATGATAATTCTGATGAATCTATAAGCGGACTTTTAGATTTATTTCTTGCACCTGTTTTTAATGATGAAGAAATGACTTCTATTGAATACGAAGAACTCATGGGAACTGTTTACGGTATAGAAGTAGGAAAAGAAATAGAAAAATCTTATGTAAATTTAAGCGGTCTTGAAAACCGAAAAATTAAATTATCAAATTTGCTGTGCGGCCAGCTGTAAGTCTGTAAGCAAAAAAAAATCTGAGCGGGTGAAGTTTCCGCGCTCAGATTTTATCAGTTATTACGAAAGTTCAATCTGCGTTGCCAGTTTTTTATCGCCTGTAAAAATCTGTATTACACTTGAATTTTCACATTCAGCATAACAGCAGTTAATTTCGTCGCCCTGTTTTAAATCTGCCTTAAAAGAAATTCTAAGCTTTTTAAAATTCTGCTGGGAATCATATTTTTCCTGAGGAAGAGATTCCAGCGCATAATCAAGATATGTAAGATTATGAACATGACCGTTAAAATCAATATCGGTGCGGCGAACTTTTAAAGAAGTTTCCTGCAAAAAGCTCTGCGGTTCAAGAAGCTTTGCAAGCTTCGAAGTCTCAAAAGTCATCTTTTCTTCCGGACCATATTTATCGATCAGTTCTTTTTCAATCTTTTTTGGACGGCCGGTATTTAAATCCAGAAGAACCCATTTTGTAAGTCCATGTGCTGCAAGCTTTCCGTCTGCATAAAGTTCAAAATCTCTCATGCAGCAGAAAATCTGAGTAACAGGTTCTGTCCAGGTTTTTGCAATTATTTCGCTTCCATATTTCGGATAATCAAGAACTTCAATAAACCAGTCAGATAAAATCCAGGCTACGCCGTTGTTGCTTCCTGCAAGAATATTATCATCTGCAAGATCCGAATGTTTGTTTCCTGAATTCAAAAGAATTTTTAAAATAGCCGAAAGCTTTAATGTTTTTTCTTTTGTAAAGTCTTCAAGAATCGGCAGGTAATTGTAATCAATAATCATATTATAAATAAATGACATTTTTTGTATTTTTTGTCAATAAAAGACATTGAAACTCTAGACTTTAAATATTAATAATTATATTTTTAAATTATGCTTAAAATAAATAATATATCAAAAACTTATTCAAAAAACGGAACAAAGGCCGTTGACAATTTGAATCTTACAGTTAATAACGGTGAGATTTTTGGTTTTCTTGGGCCAAATGGTGCAGGAAAAACAACTACAATCAGAATGCTTACAGGAATTCTTTTTCCCGATAAAAATGAAAATTCCGATCTGCTTCTTGATGATATTTCCATTCTGGAAAATCCTATCGCAGCAAAGAGACAGTTTTCTTTTGTTCCGGATAACCCGGAAACTTTCTCGAGATTGAAGGCTGTTGAATATTTAAATTTTATTGGCGATGTTTATAAAATTCCTCAGGATGTACGCAAAGCCGAAATAGAAAAATACTGTGAAAAGTTCGGGCTTTCGGATGTAATTACAAATAGAATTTCTTCGTTCAGCCATGGTATGAAGCAGAAGCTTTTCTTAATTGCAAGTCTTATTACAAATCCACAGAACTGGATTCTTGATGAACCTATGGTTGGTCTTGATCCTGAAGCTGCATTTAAGATTAAGGAGCTTATGCGCGAACGTGCAGATTCCGGAAAATCAGTTTTCTTTTCTACACACGTTATGGAAGTTGCAGAAAAACTTTGCGACCGCGTAGGAATTATTAATCATGGAAAATTGATTTTCTGCGGAACTCTTGATGAATTAAAGAAAGAACATGGCGACGGAAAATCTTCACTCGAGGAAATTTTCCTTAGATTAACAGGAAGCTCAGCTGTTTCTAAATCTGCTGAATAAAGGATGGCAAAAATGATTTTTAAACTTTTTAAAATCCTTTTTTCTAATATGTACTCACTGGGAAGCTTTCTTGAAGACTTTAAGAAAAGCAAAAAATCTGCTGCAAAGAATGTCTTCTTTGTACTTTTGTTTGCATTCCTTTTTATAAGCCTTGGAAAATTCTATGTTCAGATAATGAACATTATGTATACCGTATTTTCTTCTTCCGGTTATGCAGAATACACAACAATCGTTGGAATGCTTTTTACCTGTGTAGTAGTTTTGTTATTTGGTTTTTGTGCAATTGCTTCTACTTATTATTCCGGCAATGGCGAAGAACAGCTTTTAACTCTTCCATTAAAAAAACATGATATTTTCGGTGCAAAATTTGCTTTAAGTTTTTTTAATGAATCGTTAATCGGAATGATTATAATGTTCATTTCTTCTTATGTGTTTGGAAAAAATGAGCATTTATTTGCTAACCCTATGTTTTATATCGGAACAATTCTTACAGCCTTTGCAATCTGTCTTATGGTTGTAATGGTTATTTATATTATTCTGATTGTCGTACTTTTAATTTTCCCATTCCTGAGAAAACGTTCATTGCTTACAGGTATTGCTTCTGTTGTTCTGGTTTTACTTTCTGCATGTTATGGAATGTTCGGTTCTGCAATGGGAAATCCTGAGTCTACATTTAATCAGGCTGATACATATTTAGTGTTAGTTGAATCCATGCATTCTTTGTGTGCAAAAATTCCATTTGTTCCGTTTATTGCAGGCGCTGTTTCAGGAAAGGTTCTTCCTTGTCTTGTATTGCTCGGACTTTGTGCAGTTTTAATTTTTGCAGTTATTCCGCTTCTTTCTATGGGTTATATAAAAACTCTTGAAGGATTCTCGGATGTAAAATCAAAGAAGCTTTCTACAAGACAGAGTAAAAAAGTTTTTGCCGACGAAATTAAAATTCATTCAGTCTTTAAAACTCTTTACATGAGGGATATTCATACACTCTGGCGTGAACCTTCGTTCTTTGCAAATGGTCCGCTTTTAGTTGTCCTCTTCCCGGTGATTATGATTATTGCAATTTGTTTCGGAATGTTTTCTGCCGGCGGTGCAGGAGCCATGGATTCAATTATTTCTGCAATAAAAAATAATCTTGACGGAACAGATAAAGAAGTAGTTACTCAGGCAAGCTATTATATAGCACTTGTTCTTTCAGGTTTTATTGTTTTTATAGGAAATTCAAACAACGTAGCTGCAACTGCTTTTTCGCGCGAAGGAAAAGATCTTTTGAATTTAAAGGCAATGCCAATAAAAACTGATGAAATTGTTAAGGCAAAATTCTTCCATGCATTAACTTATGTAATTGTTGAGTTTGCAATTTTTACAGTTGTGATGACAGTCTTCTGGATGGTTGTAGGCTTGCCGTTTAATATTCTTGTAAAAGCTTTATTGCTCAGTCTTTTACTCTGTGGTTCAATTTCCGTATTCCTGATTTTTATAGATTTATTTATAGATACAGCAAGACCTAAATTGAACTGGGAAAACCCTCAGGCGGCATTTAAGAATAATTTGAATTCGCTTTTTTCTGTTCTGGCATCGCTTGTAATAGTTGCAGTATTTGTAATTTTGGGAATTTTTCTCCCTAAAAAAGAAATATCTATAGAAATTATAGCTTTCCTGTTTATTGTTCTTGCATCTCCGCTTGGAGTGGTGTACTATAGATATGCTGCTAAAAAAATTCATGCTATGCTGTGCTAAAGAAAGATCTTCTTCTTTTTTTAGGTGGGAGGGGGCTTTTGAGTTTTGCTAAAAAGAAAGTTTTTACTTTTTTTTGGTTGTTTGCTTTTTTGAGTTTTTTTTCTGCTGAAGCTTTTGCCTTCAGCGGATTGGTTGGTGAAGGAAAAATAAGGGTTTCAGAAACTTCTTATTTTGACATTATCTATACTCAAAAAAGTGAACAGACGGCAAAGCTGCTTTATGAACGGGCCGACTTAATTTGCGAAGAAGTATCTGAACTTTACGGAACTCAGCCTGCTTTTCATATTCCTGTTGTAATTATTCCTTCCGTTGAATCTCTGAACGCTTTTTTTTCTCCGTTTCCATATAATCATATAGTTGTTTACGACACTTCAAATTCTTCTTTGGATGAACTTGCATATTTTTCTGAAACTCTTATTTCCATATTCCGGCATGAATTAACACATGCGGTTTCTTACAATGTAAAAAATAATTTCTGGAAAGGAGTTGGAAAATTATTCGGAGATGTTGCCGATTTAGGTTATATTTCCATTTCTTCAGGAATTGCAGAATCGGCCGCTGTAACAAGTGAAAGCCTGAATGGAGAAGGAAGACTTAATAATGAATTTTCTTTGCATAATGTAAAACAGGCAAAAATAGAAAATAAGTATCCGCAGTTTTATGATGTTCAGGGAAGCCGCGACATTTATGCGACAAATTCATTTTATTATTTTAACAGTGTTTTTGCGCAATGGCTTCAGCAGAAATACGGAATGGAAAAATACGCGCTGTTCTGGTACAAGCTTGTTAATTTTCAAAAGTTAACAATAGGAAGCGCATTTAAATATGCTTTCGGAATCAGCCTGAACAAAGCGTGGAAACAATTTATTAATGAGTATGAAATTCCTGAAGTTATAACTTTAGATTCAGAGCATGACTTTATAAAGGAATTGGCGTTTTCTTCAGATACAAGACGGCTGTATGATTCTCTTGTTTCTTCAGATAATAAAATGTTCTGGCTGGAAGATTCCAGCGGAAAAATTCAGTATGCAGAATTTCCACCGTCTTCGCCAAAAACTTTTTTGACTGTAAATAACGCGCAGGACCTTGGAATTTCTAAAGACGGAAAATATCTTGCAGTTACATATTATTCGCAGAATTCAAAAACGTTGCGTTCAAAAGTCAGTATTTACGATACTTCAAAAAAGAATCATATAACAATAAAAACTCACGGGCAAAAAAATGCTTCTATTATTCAAAGCAGAAATGAATATTTTGTTGTCTGTCAGAATTATTACAGTCCATATAATGTAATTGAAATTTATAAAATTAATTTTTCTTCTTCGGGAAGGCTTAAGTCTGCAGAAAAAGTTCATGAAGTAAAACTTGATATGAATGTTTTTGCGGGGTCTTTTTCGCACTATGAAGACGGCACTTTTGCATATATAAAAAAAGACGGCATTGATTATTCTATCTGTATTATGGATGTTTCCGGAAATCTTCTGGAAGAATATAAAATGCCTTATGAAGATATGATTCTCAGCAATCTTTCGGTTTCTGCAGATAAAGAAATTTTATTTAATTATGTTCAAACTGGAACTATGCCGCGGCTTGGAAAATTAACGGCAGGTACTTTTGAACTTTATGATCAGGATTTATCCGGCGGAATTTTTTATCCGAATTTGATTGATGAAGAAATTTATTATGTCGGAAAATTTTATGAGCATAACAGAATCATGCATTTTGGAATAAATGATTTTTCAAAAGAAACAGTTCCTGCAGAAAATAATATTCTTCAGGAAGACGGGGAGGATACAGACAATTCTATTGAAGGAAATCTTGATTTGCAGATTTCAGAAGCTGAGATTCCTTCAAAAGGTTTTAATCCGTTTAAATATTATGCGAAAGGTGTCTTTATTCCATTAAGTATTTATCAGTCTTCATCTTTCGGCATTAACTACGGTTCTTCATATTTTACCCAATATTATCCTTTGGGATTAACTTATATAACAGGAATGCCGTGGTCAAATGCAAGTAATTCGCTTGCCATGTTTACTGCCGGCTACGGATATTTTTCCAATGCGTTTGGATTTGACTTATTGTTAAGTTCTTCTACAGAGACACAACTGCTTTCCTGTTCTTCTGAATTTAAATTCGAAGCCGACCGCTATGGACCAAAACAATTAGGAACAATTCTTCAGGCTTCTTCGGTAATTCCTGCAGGAAGAATTTCTCATTTTTCGTTTAATAATTCATTGAACGCTTTTTACGGAAAACAGGATAATTTTACATATTTGCAGTATCCTGCACTGGCGCCAAAAACTCAGACATTGTCAGGAATTACAACTCCGCTGGATGGAACCTGTTATTCACAATTTTCTGATGTATTCAGCATTTCATACAGTAATATTCATAAAACAGGTTCCGGCCGGTTCGAGAATCTTGGCTTTTCTTTAAATGCCGGAACGGGTTATGTTTTTTCACAGGAGTATAAGGATGATACCGTTTTGTTTGATTACTTCTTTTTTTCACCTTCTGTAAATGTTTCTCTTCCGGCTTTAATTCCTGTTACTAATTGCTGCGGATTAATTTATAATCTTCCAGTTTCATTATATGCAGGGCTGTTCCCTTCAAGTTCAACTTATGCAGGAAGTGTTTTTTCTTATTCAGTTCTTGGAACTTCCGTTCTGGATCTTGAGGCGCAGGTTGTTCTTTTTGGCTTTGAAGTTCAAAAGGCAATTCCATTTATTCCGGCGCTTTACATAAATAATTTTTATTTGACTGCAGGCTATAGTTCAACAGTTGCATCTTTTTTTAATACAAAAGACGGTTTTCAATTTCAGTATCTGCCTGATTATTTTTCGGGACTCGAAGACAGTTCTTCTTTATATTTAGATTCTGTTTATCTTATGCTGAATATGGGATTCACTCCAAACTATGGAGTTCTTGCAAACAGAAGCCTTAAAATGAATGCTTATGGAAAAGTGAATTTCTTAATAAGAAAATTCTGGATGCAAAAATCAACGATGACATTGGATGTTGGAATAAAGGCAAATTTTTAGGTTTAATATGGTGGTTTCGAGAGCCTCAACCACCGCCACTTGTTGAGCAACTCAAACTGCACTTGTTGAGCAGTACGATTATACTATTATCTGGCTCAGCACCTGACCGATTGGTTCGTGAATTGCTAGCGTTGCATAATGATCCTGAGACGTTTCGCTTTTGTTCAGTAAAACAAGAGAATCGCCTTTAAAATAATTTACAAGACCTGCGGCCGGATAAACCGTTAGGGAAGTTCCACCAATAATAAGCATGTCTGCTTCTTTTATTGCAGTTATCGAATTATTGATAATTTCATCATCCAGACCTTCTTCGTACAAAACAACATCCGGTTTTATAAGACCGCCGCATTTCTTGCAGTGAGGAAGCCCGTCAGGTGAATTTTCACTTTCTTCTATTATCTTCTCATCATAGAATTCATGACAGTCCATGCAGTAATTTCTTAATGTGCTTCCATGAAGTTCATAAACAACCTTGCTTCCTGCTTTTTGATGAAGACCGTCGATATTCTGTGTAATAACTGCAGACAGTTTTCCTTTCTGCTCCATTTCGGCAAGTTTATAATGGGCAGCATTCGGTTCAATTCCTTTTGGGAGTAATTTTGCGCGGTAAAACCTGTAGAATTCTTTTGGGTTAGCGTCAAAAAAGCTTCTGCTTATAATTTGCTCCGGCGGGTATTTCCATTGCTGATTATATAAACCGTCTACGCTTCTAAAATCAGGAATTCCGGATTCGGTAGAAACGCCTGCGCCGCCGAAAAAAACAATTCTTTTGCTTTTATCAATAAGTTGTTGTAAAATATTAATATCAGGTTTATTCAAAAAAGTTACCCCCTGTTTTCCCGGATATATTTATTATACCCGAAAATTTAGTAATTTTATAGTCTAAATCTGTCGATAAATAAAAAGTATAATTCTATACTAAAATTGAACATGGAGAGAAACAGTTTTAGTAGTCGTTATTTTTGGAGGCAAAATAATGAATTTTAAAAAGTATTTTACAATCTCTCTCTTCCTGTTTGCGGCGATCTCTATTTTTGCACACGGAAAAAAAGACATTGAAGATGTCGAAGTTGAAAACTTAAACAGCTGGCAGGAAACTTTTGATCTGGAAAGCAAAAAGGCCGGTAAATATAATATTTTGATTACCGCAAAAGACCTCGGTGGTAATACATATATAGAAGGGCCTCATAATATCTGGCTTGATCCAAAATCTGATATTCCAATTTGTGGTGTTACAAACCCTTATCCAAATATGCGCGTAATCGGTAACCTTAACATTATCGGTAGTTGTGTTGATGATGATGGTGTTTCGCGCGTTGAATTAATTCTTGATGAAGGAACAGAAATTGAAAAACGTGTTGAAGCCGAAGGTACTGAATTCTGGTCATATTATCTTGATACAAACGATCTTGAAGAAGGTCCGCATACTATAAAAGTTATCGGTTATGATATTAACGAAACTCCTGTTGTAAGTAATCCTCTTGTAGTAACCTGGCAGCTTGACCGAAAACAGCCTGTTACTCTTGTAAATAATGAGGAAATGGGTGTTCTTGTTTCTGGAACAGTAAAATTCGAAGGTGTTGTTTCTGATGGAAACGGAATTAAACAGCTTGAATATTCAACAGATAACGGAAAACTGTTTGCACCAGTAAAACTCAGTACAAATAAGGCAAAAGATATCTGTACATTCTCTTTAAGCCTTGATACAAAAAAATTCCAGGACGGCCCGAACGTTTTATGGTTCCGTGCAACCGATATGGCAGGTTCTGTGGGAATTTATACCTTCCTTTACTTTGTAGATAATACAAAACCTGATGTAAAGGTTATTACTCCTGCTGCAGATGAAGAATCAAACGGTAAATTTACAATTGCCGGTATTGCAAAAGATACAGTAGGAATTACTTCTTTAAGCTGGACATTCGGTTCAGATACTTCCGGAGAAATAGAAATTATTCCTGGTAACCCTTATTGGGCTGTAGAAGTAGATACAATCGGTTTAAAAGATAAATCAAAGAAATTTACAATTAAGGCAGTAGACCTTGCAAGAAACGTTGTAGAAATTTCACGCGATATAAAACTTAATCAGGAATCTGATAAGCCTGTAGCTGTAGTTTCGGAACCTTCAGATGGTCAGATATTTGCAGACTCTGACGCACTTTATGCGCGCGGTATTATTACAGATGATGAGGCTGTAAGTGCAGTAAAGATTCAGCTTGATACTCAGGAGCCGTATGTATTTGAAACAAACGGTGTATTCTATTATCAGATTCTTCCTCCTGGAGAATTGAATGCAGGAAATCATAAAGTAATTGTTACTCCTATAGATGTAAACGGAGTAGAAGGAAATCCTGTAGTTACAAATATCGTTTCAAAAGGAATTGCGCCAACCTTTACAAATAAAAAGGTTAACCGCGGAAAAGATTCCATTGATTTTAATACCGGAATGGCTATTCATCCGGAAAGCGGTTCAACATTTGCCGTTACTGTAGAATCTCAGGTAGGACTGACTAACGTTCATACAACTTTTAATTGGGGCAGCGATGGTTCAATTGAAAATGATGTTGAATTAAAAAATGCTTCTTCTTATGTTGTAAATATTCCTGTTGCAAGCGACTTCCCTAAAGGTGTAATAAAAGCATTGATTACTGCAACAGATTCAATTGGAAGAACTTCGACATATAAAACTTTGTTCTATGTAACTAACACAACAAAAATAGAAACAGATGAACCAAAAATTGTATTCGATGACAGTCGTTTTGATTCAGATGGTTCTGTAATTAATAATATGGAATTCCCTGCAAGCTGCTTTGTTCTTGGAGCAACTGCACAGTCGGTTGAACTCGTTCCTTCAACTCCATTTGCAAAAGCAGAACTTGATGGAAACCAGATTAAACTTATTGCACAGGATGCCGTTGGTTCTTCTGCAGATGTAATTGTAAGAGTTAAAACTGCTGAAGGAAACACTCTTGAATCTTCACCAATCAGATTTAAGGCAGACACTGCTTTACCGGTAATTACATTAGACCAGACATCTTCTACAGCAATAGATGCAAGATACGAAAGCGTTACAATTTCCGGAAACGTTAAATGCGAAACTGGAGTTGGTAATGTAAAATACAGACTTCTTAGTGCAGGCGCAAACATTCAAAAGGGTGTAATTGCTTCTGTTTCTGCAAATCCTGCAACAAACGATTTACAGTCTTTAAGTGTAGATAACGGCGGAAACTTTAATTTCTCTATTGATGCTCAGAGCTTTGCACCTGGTATGTATGTTGTAGAAATTATTGCAGAAAGTGCAGGTGGAAATAAATCTGCAAAAGCAGTTGCATTTACAACAATCCCTGAAGTAAGGGAAGAAAATGGAAAAATGCCGGTTGCTAAGGCTCCTGTAATTTCCTGGTTAGACGGCTTTGACGTTTATGCAGTTGCTGTTTATCAGGGAGAAATCAGCGATAACTTTAAGGTATTCTATCGTTCAGAAATGAATGAAGGAAATAATCCTGTAGATTTCTCTATTACAGATCCTGCTTCTGGAAAATTAATTGCAGGAAAATTTACAGCAGTAAAGAATCCGTCGCTTTCGGCAAACTTTGCAAAGGTTGACGGTAACGAATATCTTAGCGGAATGCCTGTAATTATGAATTACGGCGAAAAAGCTGCAAAAACAATTACTGTATATATAGATACAGGTGCTGCCGTTAATTCAGTTACTTATGAATTCAGCGGAGAAGAAACCTTCGGCGGAGATAACGTTCAGAAGGGAAGTGCAAAACTTATTAAACCTCTCCCTGATAATCCGACAAGATGGACAGCAGAAATTCCTGTTGCAAACCTTCCTGTTCGTGTAAATAAGTGTAAGGTAACTGTAAAGGCCGGTTCACTTGAACAGACAATTGTTGGAAATATTTCTATTATCCGCCCTAAGGATGAAAGCAAGATTGATGATGAATCTAAGATTTATGTTTTGCCTGACGGTTCAGCATCATTTAATGAAGAAGAAGCTTCGTATATTCTTACAACAGATTCAGAATTCTATTACTATGCAAATACTTTTGCACCGCTTAGAGCAGAGCTTGTTTCTGCAACAGCAGGATTACTTGTAGAAGTAGACGGAAATCTTATTAAGCTTAAGGCAGAAAAAGACGGCCGTTACAAAAATGTTTCTGTAAGAATTACAGACAGAATAGGAAAAACTTATACATCTGAGCCTTTGAACTTTATTGTGGATTCAACTCCACCGGATTTAAATATTGTAACTCCTGAACTTGCTTCATGGATTAATAATGAAGTAAAAATTTCGGGAACAGCAGCAGATGCTCTTGGAATCCGTTATGTATCATATTCTTTTGATAACGGCGAAACCTGGAAGGAATTCAATATTGGATCACAGAAGAATTCACAGGGAGTAACATTCTCTCAGACAATAGATATTACAGACTTACCTGAAGGACTTGTAAAGATTAATATTAAAGCCGAAGATTCGGGTGGTCATGTTTCTTACTGTCTTACAGCAATTGATAAGGATATTACTCCTCCGGAAGTTTATGTAAAGCTTCCTAAGGGAGACGATATAATCAACGGTACAAATACAATTGTATTTACAGCGGCAGATAACGGCTACTTTAATCAGGCTGAATACGTGGGACCTCCTGTACGCGGAAAAGAACAGATTAAAGTTCCTCTTACACCTGGACGCATTGTATATACAATGATTGGTACAGAAACAGCTCCAATTGACGAAACAATGTCTTTTGTATTCCGCGATGCTGCCGGAAATGTTAAGACAATTGAATCGTGGGACTTCTTGATTGATACTGAATCGGATCTTCCGGTTGCAGAAATTAATATTCCAGAAGATTTGCAGGTTATTACAAGAGACTTTGAAATTTCCGGAATTGTAATTGATGATGATGGCGAAAGCTTTGTTTACTATAAGATTGATGACGGTCCTTACAAACAGGTTTCTACAAATGAAGTTTACCAGTTTGAAGATTCGGAAGCTGAATACAAATTAAAGAGTAATTTCGTAATTCAGGTACCGCTTTCTACAATGACCGATAACGAGCATACAGTTTCTGTTTATGCAGTTGATATTAACGGCGTAAAAGGAAACGAAGTTACAAGAACCTTCAGAGTTTCTCTTGAAGAGCCAAAGGGTGCTGTAGTTGCTCCTACAATTGATGAAACTGTAAGAGAAACAATTACAATTTCCGGATGGTCAAGTGATAAGAACGGAATTCAGAAAGTTCAGCTTTCTCTTGATAACGGTAACAGCTATAACGATGCAGTTGGTACAACTGAATGGAAATATACTGTAGATACTCGTGCAATTCCTGGTGGAACACAGGTTGTATTCTTAAAGATTACAGATAATTATGGAATTCAGGGATTGTATTCAAGCTTGATTAATATTGATAACAATGCTCCGGAACTTTCTCTTGAACTTCCTATTGATGATTCAACTACAACAGGAACCTTGTTCTTCTCTGGATTTGTTTATGATAATGTAGAAGTTACAGATCTTTATGTAACTGTAAGAAGCCTTGATAAGGGTGGAAAACCGGAAAACTATCCGCTTACAGTAGACAGAATTATCGGACAGACATTTGATTTACGTTCTCTTGCAGACGGAAACTACAACGTAGAAGTTACTGCAAAAGATGCTGCCGGAAACATTACAAATGTAAGCCGCAATATTCACTTGGATAAGAGCAGACCTCCTGCAACTGTAGATATTCTTTATCCTCTGGATGGAGAACACAAGAACGGTGTATTTACAATTTACGGTATGTCTGAGTCTGAAAACGAAATTGAAACTCTCCGCCTTATTCTTGACGGACAGACTCTGCAGGAAACACAGCTGACAGATTCAGGCTTCTTTAAGTTTGATCTTGGACCTGAAAATATTCAGGAAGGCGACCACGTATATAGAGTAGATACAGTTCTTGCAACTGGAAAAGTAGTTTCTTCTCGTGAACAGAGAATTACATATAGTCCGGTTGGACCATGGATTACAATTGATAACTTTACTTATGGTGATTTTGCAACTAATCGTCCGTATATCCGCGGTCAGGCAGGATACTCTGTAAGCGAAGATGAACTTCTTCTTTCTAAGACAAAAGAAGCTACACCGGAATACAAGGCTATGGTTGCTGCAAAGAAGGTTGCAAAGATCGAGCTTAGTATGGATAATGGTAAAACATTCACTGAACTTTCTAAGAATGAAAAGTGGATGTACCGCATAGAAAATCAGGATATTGCAGAAGGTTACCACTTCTTCCTGATTCGTGCTACAATGTTGAATGGCGAAGTTGCAGTTACAAGAACTATCGTTCAGATTGATAATACTAAACCTACAGTTAAGCTTATTGCTCCTTCTGCAGGCGGAAGATATAATCAGGTTCTGGTAGCTTCGGGACTTTCTAACGATGATGTAAGTCTTGAAGATGTAGTTGTAACATTACGAAAAGGCGATAAGGCTTCTTACGAAGTACCATCGTTTATTCAGGGATTATATATTGATTTCAAGTTCTGGGGTTCTACATTATTTGCAGCAGGTCTTGGTCTTACAGCCTTCGATGATGTTGTAAAACTTCAGTTCTCATTTGGTCAGTTCACACAGGAGCAGCGAGATGCAGTAAGTTCTATTCTTAATCTTGACCTTACAAACCTGCGTTATGGTGGAAACGTTTTGAGCTTTAAGATTCTTGCAAACGTTACGTCTATTCCATTCGCATATTTCTTTGGTCACGATTTTGACTGGCTGTATGCTTCGATTGCTGTAGGTGCAGATTTCTCTTACTTTATGGAAACTGCCAGCGGAAAACCTCAGATTCTTTCTGCCCTGTTGGCTCAACTTGAATTCCCACGAGTTCAGTTGCAGAATGTAAAGATGTTCAGTGCATTTTCATTGTACACCGAAGGATCATTGTGGTTTATCCCTACAGACGTTACTAGCCAGGTTAAGATTAAGAATCTTATTCCACAATTTGGAATCGGTTTAAGAACTAATGTGTTCTAGGAGATGGAGAAAGAGGCTGATTATGTTTACGGGTATTAAAAGATATTTCATAGTATTTCTGATTTTTATATGTTCAGTACCTTTGTTTGCGGTAGAAGAATATGTCGCAAAAATTTACAAGGAAATTGACCATATATTCATAATAAAATCAGAAGATGAATTGAATACAGTTTTATCAGAAAATAATCATGATAAATATTATTATCTGATAGAAAATTATACAGAAAAGAAGATTCGGCGCTTGATTGTTAATAACGATTATGACTTTGCAATGGCTGCGATTGTAATCGTTATTGAAAACAACCTTGATAACGAACAGGCTGTAGAAATGTATTCTGTAATTTCTGAAGCTTATGAAGTTCAGCGTGAACATGAACTTGAAGAAGAACAGAAAAGACTTCTTGAGATTGCCCGTGTTGAATACGAAAAAGAAAAACAGCGAAAGAACGTAGAAAAGGAATATGTAGCTGCAGGCACAAAAGAAGGAAGTTCAGTTTACATTTCCGGAAAGGAAACAACACTTACCAGTTCAAGCTGGAAGGCTGCACTGGGCTTAGCCGATGTTACATGGCTTCATGCGCCAATTAATGAAATAGAAACAATTCATTATGGAATTTCTCTGGATTTCCGTTATGAGTATACATTGCCTAATAAAATGATAATGGGTGTAGATGCATTTGGCGGCGTTCAGTTCCTTACATTCTCTGATGAAGAGAAGAAGGTTCCGCTGCTTGGCGATTTGGAAATTGCGCCAAAAGTAACGGCAGGTCCTTTGCAGAATCTTTTTGTAAGGGCCGGCTTTGCATCTTTGCTTACCGGAAAATCAGATAAAGCACCGCTTACGCTCGAAGCCGTTAGCGACACAATGCTTTCTCCTTTTGTAGGATTAAAACTGGAAAAGATTCCTTTAGGACCTTTGCGCTTTGACTTAGGTGCAGACTGGTACGCAGGTCATCTTTTCTATAATGACATAAATTTTGCAATGGGCGCTTCTGCTAATTTGGAGATTCCTTATGCGGAATTAGAGAGGGTAAAACTTAC
>CAMVBP010000009.1 GCA_947165795.1 uncultured Treponema sp. | reverse complement strand
ATTACAATCAGTATAAAGTTCAGACAATAATAAATAAAATAAATCTTTTGATTTATAACAATGAGGTTAAATCAAACTTCGTACAAAAATAGATTGAATTTTGAACTTCCCAAAGATGCGGCATCGCTACTGCGGAGATTAAGGAGAATATAATGAAATTAAAAATCAAATTATCAAAGAAAGCAAAAATCCTTGTTTTTACAATAATTGGAATTCTTTTAATACTTCTTATACTGTTCATTGTAAGGTCGGTCCTTTCAAATAAGAAAAAAGGCGGAACAACTTTTTATACTGCCAATGTTGAAACCTATGAAAACGTAATTGAAATTTCTGGAACGGTTTCGGCTGCACAGGAACAGACACTGCAGGCACTCAGTGCAGGAACAGTTACTGCGGTTTACGTAAAAGCCGGAGACCACGTAAAAGCGGGAGACGTTCTTATTCAGCTGGATGATTCTGAACAGCTTTATCAGCTGGAAAAACAGGATTACGAAATGCAGACAAAAAAGGTTTCCGGTTCTGCACGTGAATTAAAGTTAATGGAAACACAACTTCATGCCCTTCAGCAGAAGGTTAACGACCGAAAGGTAGTTGCAACCTTTGATGGAGTAATTGCAGATTTTAATGTTGCTGTCGGCGACTCTCTGGAAGCAAAAGACAAAGTCGGTACAATTGTAAATGTTGATTACCTTACAACCGAGGTTGAAATTACAGAAACTGATGTTTCAAAATTAAAAGTCGGTCAGACAGTTCTGTTCACTTTCTCGGCTTATAATAAAGAAACTGTAAAAGGTTATGTTACCAGCTGGCCTGCAATTGGAGAAATTACTTCAAGAGGCGCAACAATCGTTAAAGCAAAAATCCGTATAGATGAATATCCTGAAGGAATTTTACCGAACTATTCATTCACCGGAAAAATCGAAATCAGCCCTACAGAAGAATATGTTGTTGTAGAACGTTATGCCATCGGTTATGAAGATAAAGAAGCATATGTTGTTCTTGCAAAGACCGGTGAAAAAATTAACGTAAAGGTTCAGCCATACGGAAGCGATTATGTAAAAGTTACAGAAGGCTTAAAGGGTGGCGAGGTATTAGTTCAGCAGTCTACACCAAAATTTTCTGGCTATAATAGAAATAACAGAGGAAATGGTGGAGGAGGCTTCCCAGGTGGCGGCGGAGGCGGTGGCTTCCCTGGCGGAGGAGCAAGATAATGAATATGGACGAAAGTAACTCAGTCGTTCATCTTGATAATGTTGTAAAAACTTATATTATGGGCGACAACGAAGTTCGTGCCTTAAGAGGTGTCAGCTTTGAAATTAAGCAGGGTGAATTTGTTGCAATTATGGGACCATCCGGCTCCGGCAAATCTACCTGCATGAATATGATAGGTTGTCTTGACCGTCCTACTTCCGGAATTGTCAAAATAAATGGCCGTGAAACTGCAAAAATGAATGAAAAAGAACTGGCCGTTTTAAGAAATAAAACAATTGGTTTTGTTTTTCAGCAATATCATTTAATTTCTTCAATGAACGTTATAGAAAATGTAATGCTGCCATTGAAGTATCAGCGGCTGGAAAAAAGCGAAAGACACCGCAGGGCAGAAATTGCATTAAAGTCTGTCGGTCTGGAAGAAAGAATGCATCATAGACCTCATGAACTTTCGGGAGGTCAAAAGCAGAGGGTTGCAATTGCACGCGCTATGGTCACTGAGCCAAAAATTCTGCTTGCAGATGAACCTACAGGTGCTTTGGATTCAGAAACAGGACATCAGGTAATGGATATGTTCCGCCAGATTAATAAAGAAAATGGAACTACTGTAATTATTGTAACACACGATCCAAGAATTGGTGAATCTACAAAACGGTGCATAAAAATTCTGGACGGTAAACTGCAGGAAAACTAATATGTGGGAAGATTTTATAAACGCTCTAAAAAATTTTAAGAGCAATAAAACAAGAACTTTTCTTTCTCTTCTTGGTGTGATTATTGGTGTAACTTCGGTAATTGTAATTACAAGCATGGGACAAAGTTCAACTAAAAAAATAGAAAACACATTCGGAAGCTCAGGACTTGATGTAGTGAGCGTAAGCCAGGGATTTATGAGGCGAAGAAGAGATTCTGTTACGCTTTCGTTTGATGAAACCTTCAGGGAAAACCTTTTTGCAAATGTAAAAGACATAAAAAAAGTCTGGTACAAAAACAGCCTGAACGGAACTTTAACTTACGGAGAAACTTCATCAAGCGTAAGCATTTCTGCCGTAGAAACCGGCTATCTAGAAATGTATAACCTTAAACTCGACGCCGGAACATTTTTTAATGTAACGGACAATCAGGAAGGAACCCAAAAAATTATTTTGAATCATGACACTGCAGAAAGTTTTTTTCCGGACGGAGATGCTGTAGGCCAGAAAATAAAAGTTGTTTCCAGCAACATTACCTTCAGTTTTGAAGTTATCGGAGTTCTTGCAGAACAGACTACAGGTATGGAAAACGGTTCAGCATTTGTACCGCGCGGATTTTATGCAAAAAAGATAAGTCCAAATCCGACTGCAGCTAATGTAATGGTTCAGGCAACTGCTGCAGAAAAAGCTACAAGCCTGGTAACTTCAATTAAAGAATATTGCACAAGCCTTACTGGAACAGAATATTCTGTAAATGTTACAAGTATGCAGAGCATGCTTGAACAGATGAGTAAAATTACAAGCACTATCAGTCTTCTTTTGAGCGCAATTGCAGCAATTTCTCTTCTTGTAGGAGGAATTGGAATTATGAACATAATGATTGTAACTGTCACGGAACGCAAGCAGGAAATTGGAATAAGAAAGGCACTGGGTGCAAGCCCAAAAGATATAAGGCAGCAGTTTCTTGTAGAATCAGCAAGCATTACACTTTTGGGCGGAATTATGGGAATTATTCTTGGAATAATAATAAGCCTTGCAGTTGAATACATTCAATCACAGGCACTTACAATAAACACAAAGGCCTGCATAATATCTTTTGTTTTCTCTGTTTTTGTAGGAATTTTCTTTGGGCTGAATCCTGCAATAAGAGCTGCAAAACTGGATCCCGTAATTGCACTAAGCGGCGAATAATATATTATTTCTGATTTTACATAGAGCTGTCATAAAAGAAAAAATAATCTTTAAATGACAGCCAATGTAAAAATTTATTTTCCAAAAATGAGTTTACCATTTTCGGAACGTATTTTTACTGTTTCTCCGTCCAGAATATTACCAGCTAAAAGTTCCTTAGCCAGCGTGTTTTCAACATAATTCTGAATGGCACGCTTTACAGGTCTTGCACCCATTGTCGGGTCATAACCTTTTTCACTAAGGAAATCAAGAGCAGAAGCATCAAAGTCCAGTTTTATTTTACGTTCTTCAAGCCTGCTCTGAACACGCTCCAGCTGAAGCTTAACAATAGAATTAATACAATCTTTTGTAAGCTGACGGAACATTACAATCTCATCAATTCGATTAAGGAATTCCGGTCTGAACGTTTTTCTTAATAGTACATCGAGTTCATTTTTTATTGAATCCAGCTTATCCTGAGATTCAGCTTCCAGAATTAAATCGCTTCCAAGATTGCTTGTCATTATTATAATAGTGTTTTTAAAATCAACTACTCTTCCCTGCCCGTCAGTTAAGCGGCCGTCATCCAAAACCTGAAGAAGAACATTAAATACATCGGGATGAGCTTTTTCAACTTCATCAAACAGAATTACGCTGTAAGGACGTCGACGGACTGCTTCCGTTAACTGGCCGCCTTCGTCGTAACCGACATATCCCGGAGGCGCTCCAATAAGACGA
This sequence comes from uncultured Treponema sp., assembly GCA_947165795.1. The sequence continues at coordinate 15,841 of CAMVBP010000009.1, read as the reverse complement.
GTAACAGAAAACTTTTCCATATATTCGCTCATGTCTATTCGGGTCAAAGCCTTTTCATCATTGAAGAGGAAATCCGCAAGAGTTTTTGCAAGCTCAGTTTTACCAACACCAGTCGGTCCGATAAACATAAAACTACCGAGCGGTCGGTTAGGATCATTAAGTCCGCTGCGATTTCGGCGGATTGCGTCGCTTACTACAGTAACTGCTTCATCCTGCCCGATTACACGTTTATGCAAAACATTTTCAAGTTCAATATATTTCTGTTTTTCACCCTTCATCATTTTTGCAACAGGAATTCCGGTCCAGCTGGAAACTACCTTTGCAATATCTTCTTCTGTTACAGATTGGCGCAGCAAGGAATTTCTTCCGTCTTCCTTGCGTTTTTCATCTGCTTCAAGAGCTGATTCAAGCTCTTTCTGAAGAGAAGGAATTATTGAATATTTAATTTCTGCTGCTTTTTCCAGATTTCCTTCGCGCGTAAATTTTTCTTCTTCAAAGCGTGCCTGTTCAAGCTGCTCTTTTAACTTGCGCGATTTATCTATCTGCTCTTTTTCATTCTGCCACTGAAGCTTCATTGCATCACGACGATTAGAAATTTCAGAAAGCTCATTTTCAAGTTTTAAAAGACGCTCTTTGCTGGAAGGATCATCTTCCTTGCTTAAAGACTGTTTTTCAATCTGGAGCTGAAGAATTTTTCGTTCAACCTGATCAAGCTCTGTAGGCTGACTTTCAATTTCCATTTTTAAGCGGCTGGCTGCTTCATCAACAAGATCAATTGCCTTGTCCGGCATAAAGCGGTTTGTAATATAACGGTTGGAAAGAGTTGCCGCACTTACAAGAGCTTCATCTTCTATTCTAACTCCATGATGAATTTCGTACTTATCCCTAAGTCCGCGCAAAATTGCAATTGTATCTTCAACGGAAGGTTCAGCACAATAAACCTGCTGGAAACGGCGTTCAAGCGCCGCATCCTTTTCTATATACTTTCTATATTCATCAAGTGTTGTTGCGCCGATTGCCCTGAGTTCTCCACGCGCAAGTGCCGGCTTAAGAAGATTCGAAGCATCCATTGAACCTTCGCTTGCACCAGCACCGACAAGAGTATGAAGTTCATCAATAAAGAGAATTATCTGACCTTCACTCTTGGAAACTTCATTTATTAAAGCCTTTAAGCGTTCCTCAAATTCACCACGGAATTTTGCACCTGCTACAAGACTTCCTAAATCCAGCGCAAGAAGCCTTTTATTTTTAAGGCTTTCAGGAACATCGCCCGAAGCAATACGGCGTGCAAGACCTTCTACGATAGCTGTTTTACCAACGCCCGGCTCTCCAATTATTACCGGATTATTTTTAGTACGACGGCAGAGTACCTGCATTACTCGTCTTATTTCTTCATCACGGCCAATAACCGGATCAATTTTATCCTGTCTTGCAGCGGCTGTTAAATCGCGGCAGTATTTTTCAAGAGTACGTGACTTAGCTTCCGGATCGTTTGAATCTACAGTCTGATTTCCTCGAACTGACTTTAAAGCTTCCAGAACAGCTTTGTGATTTATTCCGCAGGATTTAAGCATGTCGCCGGTTTTATCACCACACTCTGTAATTGCAAGAAAAATATGCTCAGTAGAAAGAAACTGATCATGCATTGCAGACATTTCATTTTCTGCTTTTGCAAGAACCTTCTGCATTGAAGAAGAGAGATAAACCTGAGCGGCTCCACTAACTTTTGGATTTGAGTTAATTAAATCTTTTGTTTTATTAATTAGCTCTGAAGTTGAAATTCCAATTCGTTCTACGACAGGAGGAATAAGACCATCCTGCTGTTCAAGAAGAGCAAGAAGAACATGTTCAGTGCCTATTTCTGAATTGTCGTTTTTATTAGCAATTGAAGAGGCTTCCTGTAATGCTTCCTGACTTTTAATTGTATAGCTTTCATAATTCATTTTACCACCTCTCATAATTTAAGATAGTAAAATTTTTGTCATTCGGCAAATTAAAATTATATTTTTTTTAAAATTCACCCTGCTCAGTGTGACCGAATTCGCAGACTACTTTTGTAAGATTAGCATGTTCAATCTGTTCAAGATTGCTGCCGTTTCTCTTGTATAATTTAATTTCGCCGGTTCCGGTTGCGCCCTGAAGCATATTTAAAACAAGACGACTTTCATCCGGCATTTCTATTTTACGGTTGAAGATTTCCTTAATTCGGCAGAAAATATCAATATCTATAATCCATTTTTTACTGCTCAAACTTACTGACCAGTGAAGAAGATTTTCTTCCGGATTATCGTTTTCAGGCATTTGAACACAATCCCAAACGCAAGAAAACTGTCTTTTTGAACTGTCTGTTTCGAATACTATTAAATTATCTTCAAACTTACCTGCAAATGCGACTCTGTTATCAAAAATTCCCTGAACGGCAAAGGCAGAATCAAATAATGTTTTGCCTGTAATTACACTCGTAAGATTTTCTGCAGAAATATGGAACCAAGGTTCTACAAGAGACTTTCCAAAATAACGCTCTGAATAACCAAAGCTCTTTTTTGGATTGATTATATATTCATCGCCGTCAAAAACGATTTTTCCTGAATAATCAGTTTTTAATCCGTAAGGGAACCAGCGGAAAAAGTTTGTATTTTCGCCTTCTCCAACTTCGCAGTTTGTTTCGTATGTAATATCCCAAGAAACATTGCCGGAATCGCAAAAATATTCAGGATGTTTTTCGCATTCAGCTTTTGAAAGACTGATATTTCCCGAAATTTTATTTTCTGTAAACAAAGCGCGTTCAGTCTGAATCTCAAAAGGATGATTTTTAAAGGTTATTTGCTTTATAGGAGTGTAACAGCAGATTTGTTTTGGAACTATTCCAAGCATTCCGCAGCGAATTACACAATATGAAGGAAGATTTTTTTCTTCTGTTTGAAGATTAGAAGCCGAATCGGTTCCTGCAAGTGCATATTGAAGGTCTTCGGCAGAAAATTTTACTTTGGTTTTAAAGCTTAATATTGTTTCAGATGGAGATAAGAAAGGATTTAACATCTCAAACTCAATAAAGAACATCTGTTCTGAGCCTGAAATGGAATTAATCCCGTTAAAAAAGAAACGCCAGATATTAATTCCTAATTTATTTTTTTTTCCGCTAAATCCTGCGTTAAAATCTTTAATTTTCTTAGTCTTTGGTGCCATAAAACAATATACCTTTACACGTATATTATCGGCATAAAATTCAAAAACATAAGAAGAAGCGTTTTACTGATTATTGAAAGATTTTACCAATTGCCTTGTTAAGTTCTTTCTGTTCCTGAGGGAAGTTATCGTTCAAGAATTCAAAACAGGTAACTGCCGCTCTCTGTGCGTGTTCATACCAGATTTCATAAAGTTCAGGCTTTAATTCCGGCCCCGGAAAAGGTGCTCCCTGAACATCAGAAACTAAATCACGCAACATTTTTACACATTGCAATGTTTTTTTATCCATAACTTTTCTCCAAAAGATTCTATAATTATAACGGAATATCTATTTTATTTCCACTACATTTTTTTGATTTATCTATAAATATTGCCCCATTATAGAGTTCTTCAGACCATTTATAGAATCTTTTTGCAGCATTCTGAACGTCTTCTGCAGAAACCTCGAGAACATTATTAATTCTGATTGCCCTAAATTCTGCAGGATTTGCATACAAAAAGTTTTCAAAAGCTGAATTTGCCCTGCCAATCGGGCTTCTTGGAACAATTGCATCTCCATAACAGGCAACAACTGTCTGTTCAACTTCTTCTTTTGAAAATTCTTTTTCTGAAATTTCCTTAAGGCAGCTTTTAAATACTTCCAGAGATTTTTCCGGAGTCGGATCACGATAGGAAGAAAAGAAAGAGGCTTTATGCATATTATCAACCCACATCATTGCTCCATAAGCACCGCCCATTGTCCTTATTTTATCCCACAATGAATGATTTCCAAGCCACGAAGCAAATACATTTTCTCCAGCAGCTTCTTTAGAAAGATAAACAGAAGATTTTGTACAGCTAGCGGCATAACCTGTCTGAGAGTGAACCTTTAATAACTGAACCTCGTTATTTCCGGCCGCATCTGAATTAATTATATATGGCTTAATGTCTTCAACCGTAAAAGGAACTGCAGGCTTTAATGCTTTAAAATCAGCAGCTTTTACAAATTCAGATATGAGCGGATTAATTTTTTCAAATGAATCCTTATCTGCAGTTATGTGAACGACAGCTCCGCTTTCCATACAGCTCTTATAAATGTCTTTAAATATCTGCAAAGTTTTTTTCGCACCGATTTTCGTGTATTCAGAAATTGTCTGTAACTGGCTAACGCCCCAGAGAACTTCGCCCAAAGCATAATCCTTATCAAGCATGCATGAAGTTCTCTTTAAAATATAATTTCTTCCGTCTGCAACAAAAGATGCTTTTTTATCTGCAAGAAATTCTGCAAAAAGATTATCAAAACGCTTTTCATCAAGAAAATCCATTTTTGTAATTATTTCGCTTAAAAGCTCAAAGGTTTCCTTTGCTTTATAGGTTAATGCCTTGCAGCTTACGCCAATCCACTGTCGGCTCATAAAATTCTTATTTTTGTATTTTTCTAATAGTTCAAGTGACTGAGGAGCATCACAGCAGGAACCGCACAACGCCCTTCCCCATACATCGCCCATTACGCAGGAACTTTCTGTAATACAGTCGTTCCACTGTTTAGAATTCCAGCCGATGTTTGTAAGAATATTTGTAAGGAACGGAATGTGCCTCATTTTGTCTGCATCAAGCGTATCGAACGGGAAAAGTACATCCACGTAAAAAATTCCGTTTGTATCTTCTTCGCTTAAGAATAATGGAATCTTTGCTGAATTGTTTCCTTCTGCTTCTGAAATTTCCAGTTTAGGAATATCAAGATTTCTGTCCAGCTCAGAAATTTTTGTTTTTGGAATACATGCGGTATCTTCCGGAGTTTCTACATACTGCTGATAAGCATGAAGCTCATCAAGCTCCTTTTTTAATTTTTCCTTATCAAGATTTACAGAAAGTTTTTTTATAAGTTTTCTTTCTGAATTTTCGCGTTCTTTAAAATATTTATCCGAAGGCTCAACAACAAGCTTAACGACAATCTTATTATCCAGAAAATATTTTTTAATAAGATTTCTAGTAAAGTCCTTATCGCTTCTGATTTTTTCCTTTAACTTTTCAAAGGTAGAAATCGGCGATAATTGAGTTGAACATGCGTTTCCATAATTCCAGCCTTTTAAAACCTTATCCATAAGAACAAGGGAATACGGACCGAAATAACGTGTTACTTCGCGCAAAGAAAAATCAATTCCCATAACGGCTGAATCGATATCCTTCTGCGAAATTCCTTCTTCATAAATTTCTTTAAGTGAATTCTGAACTAAATCATAAACCTTCTGTTCATTTTTCTTTTTTACGCCGGAAAGTCCGTAAGTAAAAAATTCTTCCTGAAATTGCCCGAAGTTACTCCAGATAGGAGAAAGATCATCTCCGAGTTTTGAATTCATTAATCTGTAGCTTAAAGGAGAACTGTCGTTTCCGCATAAAACCTCGGAAAGAAAATATTTTTCCATATCATAAGATCCGGAATACCAGTTCAATGTAACGACTTCGCCAGTGCTTCCTGTTTTTGGAGCAATACAGCGTATTTCCGTTGATTTCTGAATTAATTTTAATTTCTGTAATTCTTTAATTTCTGGTTTTACAATCGGTAACTCAGAATTGTAATTTTCAATTTCTTTTGTACAGTTATATTTTTTTTCAAGCCTTGCTATAAATCTTTCGTTCAAAAAATCAAGCTGTTCGCAGGTTGGAATATTTCCATAAAGATACAAAAGACAGTTATCGGGATTATAAAATTTCTGATGAAAATCCAGAAACTCTTCGTAAGTTAATTCGGGAATATTTAAAGGATCGCCGCCGGAATCAAAGGAAGCAAAACAATCCGGATACATTGTTCTAATCTGGGCATCTATTGCAATATCCTTAAAGCTTGAATAGTTGCCCTTCATCTCGTTGTAAACGACTCCCTGAATACTTAAGTTTCCTTTTTCATCAAGTTCAAGTCTGTGTCCTTCCTGAATAAAGGTTGTATAATCAAGTTTAGGGAAAAACACGGCATCGGCATAAACATCCATCATATTAAAATAATCTGCACGAACAACAGAAGCGCCCGGATAAACAGTTTTATCCGGATAAGTAAGCGCATTTAAAAATGTATTAAGGCTTGTTCCTGCAAGAGTTGTAAATGGTTCCTTAAGCGGATATTTTTCCGAACCGCACAAGGTTGAATGCTCCATAATATGAGCACAACCCTTTGAATCGTTTGCAAAAGTTCTGAAGGCAAAAGCAAATAAATTTTCTTTATCTTCTTTTAAAATATGATAAACTTCGAGACCTGTTTTTTTATGTCGCAAAAAAACAGCCTGAGTTTTGTAATCAGCCAGTTCGTCTATTCCTAGCAGAATAAACCCGTTATATTCCTTTCCAATATTATTTTTATCTTTTACGTCAAACATGTTATCACTCTACAAAGTCGTCATCATTTCTGTCTTTAATTATTAACTGTCCTGCTTCAAAGCCGGTTCTGAGTTTTGCAAGGAATTCATTTGTAATTCTTTCGCACTCACTTTTTCTCATAGGCTTTAATATTTCTTCCTGTTCGCGAACTTCCATACGTCTGCCGGAAGAAATACAGAAAAGAATCTTCTCCCTAAAATCAGGACTTTTTCCGCAGAGAAGATGCGCAATTTCTACCTCGGACATATTATGCAAAACTTCCTGAATAAAACGGTCATCTGCATTAATTACGTCTTCATCGGTAAATAAGCGTGAACGCAAATCTTTTCCCAAATCAGGATCCTGATCAGAAAGAGTTTCGAGAATTTCTTTTTCAGAAGAAAAGTCCATGCGTTTTAAAATCTGCGCAAGTGCATTTCGTCCGTCAATTGAATCGGTATTTTCTACAGTAAGATTTTTTTCCTTTTCCATCATAGCCTGATTAACGCGTCTTAAAACTTCAGGCGAAATAGATTCCATTTTTGCAAGCCGAAGAACAAGTTCTTTTTTTTCTTCTTCCTTCATCATGTTAATTACGCTTGCCGCTTTTTTTGGAGGAAGCTTGGAAATTACCAGCGACTGAATACCTATATTTTCATCGCTTAAAAGCTGATAGATTCTCTCTTTATCTAAGTCGAACAAATATTCAAAAGGAGTTTCTGTCTGGGCCGGAATAGATTTTGAAAGAAGCTGTTCTGCGCGGTCCTTTCCATAAGCCTTAGTTAAAATTTCACGAGCAGTTTGAGCTCCTCCCTGAGATTTTGCACGATTTGCCCGTTCATTAAATTCTTCAAGAATAACAGTTGCTTCTTCGTCACTTACTGTTCTGATGGAAGCAATTTCCGGAATTATTTTTTCTATCTGATTTTCGGGAAGATGCTGAAGAATTTTTGCCGCTTCATCTTCGCCGATTATCAAAAGGAATTTTGCAACCTTTCTGTAAACAGAATCTTTTCCGTCGCTGGCCTGAGGTTCTACAGGAACTTTTAAAAGTCCGCCGGTCTTTAAATAATCTGTCGTTGCCTTTAATCTGGCATCAGTTTCGCTTTCTGATTTTTGATTTTTTAAATATGCTGCTACCTGAAAATTCTTGTTATTCATTTTTTCATTGTATCATAAAATTGTTTACAAAACAATTTTTACATGACTTCCTTTATCCAATTCTTTTTTTACGACAATCTGCCTGTCAATTTTTTCCTTTAAGAAATCAACATGAGAAATAATTCCTACAAGACGATTTTCTTCGCTTACCAGAACAAGCGCATCATAAGCTTTTTGAATTGTATCAGTATCGAGAGTTCCAAAGCCTTCATCAATAAACATTGTGTCAATTTTAATTCCGCCCGCTGTACAAGCAATTTCATCCGAAAGTCCAAGCGCCAGAGCCAGCGAAGCTTCAAAAGATTCTCCGCCCGAAAGTGACTTTACACTTCTTTCGCTTCCGCTGTAATGATCAATAACATTTAATTCAAGCCCGCTGATAATTCTTGCATCATCGCTTGATTTTTTTCTTACAAGCTCATATTGTCCGCCGGACATAATTAAAAATCGTTTATTAGCATGGGCAATTATGCGGTCAAAATAAGTCATCTGAACATAGGTTTCAAGCATAATTCTGTCTTTTCCCTGCCCTATTTTTCCATTGGCAGTTGCAGATAACTTTTGAATCATTGAATATTCACTTTCAAGTTTTTTAAGCTTTGAAGTATTTTCGCGCAGATTTTTATAAACGGAATTATTTGTTTCTATCTGGTGATATAACTGCGTAAGATTTTCCTGCAGATTTTTTTCTTCTTCTTCGAGCGTTTGTGCCTGATTTAAAATTTCTTCTGCATCAAAATCAAAATGAATTTCAAGACGCTTTTTAATTTCTTTAAGCGAAGTCTGTTTCTGAACTAGCTCTTCTTTATTGCTTAAATATTCCGTACTGCATTTTTCAAGCGCCGAATTAAATTCATTAATTTCTGAATCAAGTTTTTCTATAAAATCTTCTGCATCTTTTTTTGAAGAAAATTCCAGTTCTTTTTTTAATTCATTTATATTTTTTTCATTATTCAAAACTTCAGATTCAATTTTTATAATTTCTTCTTTTTTATCATCGCGTTGCTTCTTTAATTCTTCTGAAAGAGATTTATATTTTGGAAGCTGAGTTTCTAATTCGGAACATTTTTCAACTTTTGTGTTATTTTCAACTAACTGATTCTGACAGATTGAAATTTCATTCTGCACTTCTTCAAGAAAATCAAAAACTGTTTTTTCTTCGTCCTGCATTTTTGCTTCAGATTTTTTTTCCTGAATCTGATTTTTTACATTATCGATTTTTGTTATTAAAACTGCACAGGCCTGACTTTTTTCTGTTGAAAGATTGGAAGAATCTTCAGCTTCTTTTTTTAATAATTCAAGCTCGTTCTGCGAAAGTACGTTTTCTGATTTTTTTGCAGGAGACGGATGAATTAATGAACCGCATACCGGACACGGAGAATTTTCTTCTAAAGTTGAAGCAAGAATTCCAGCCTGCGCATTTAAAAAATTATTATAAGCGTCCATATATTTTTTCTGGAGTGCTTCGCTTTCTTTTATAATTTCTTTTAATTCATCCTGATTTTTTAAAAGCTCATCTTCTAAAAATTTTCTGTGATTTTCTAATTCAATTATTTCCTGAATATTTTTTTCTTTTAAAATCAGCTTTTCTTTTTCTGCTTTTAAAAGCAGACAGCTTTCTTTAGCTGATGCTAATTCCTTTATAAGCTTTTCCGTTTCGTTAATTAAATTTTCACCCTTACTAATCCGAGCGTTTAATTTTTCAAACTCAGCATTCAGTTCATTATTTTTTTCCGAAAGCCGGTCATTCATTATTAAAAGCTGTTCATAATTTTCGTAATCCTTTAATGAATCTTTAAGTAAAGTTAATTTTTTTTCTTTTTCCGAAAATTCTTCCTTTTGATTTTCTAATTTATTTTTATTTTCCAATAATTCAGAATTTTTCTGTTCAAGATTTTCTACAATCTGAAGAATTTCATTTTCCTCTTTTTCAGCAGATTTATAATCTTCTATACCAGAAATTTTTACGGCATATTCTTCAAGCTTCTTTTTTAATTTTTCATGTTCTTTTTCTTTTTTAAATTTTTCTTCTTCATTTTCCAAAATTAATTTGTTTAGGAATTCAATTTTTTCATCCCAGAAAAAATCCTTTTCCTTTAATTCTAAAAATTCTTCAGAATCTGATATTGCAGACGAGAAAAAAGTTGTTAGCGAATTTCTTAAGACAACACATTTATTTTTTAATTCATTTTCCTGTGCAGAAAGATTTTTCTGTAACTGCTGATATTTATCCGTCTTAAAAATCTTTCTGAATATTTCCTGACGGTCAGACGTATCGCTTGTAAGAAGCTTTTGAAAATCTCCCTGAGCAATCATTGCAATCTGCATAAACTGATTTCTATCCAGCCCGAGAAGCTCCGTTATATAATTTGTTACTGTCTGAGTTTTTGTAATTACACTTCCATCCGGACAATACAAGGCTGCATCTGCATCCTGAGAAACTAATCCGTCTCCCCTTTTTGCTTTTCTTAAATAAGACGGATTTCTGTTTACTTTGTAAATTTTATCTCTAAATAAAAATTCAAGTTCAACATAAGTGGGCGTATTTTCGTCTGCATAAGTTGAACGCAGCATAGACGACTGACGGAAAGAACCGCTCGGTTCACCATACAGTGCAAAAGTAATTGCATCAAAAATTGTTGTTTTTCCAGAGCCGGTATCGCCGGTTATTAAATAAAGTCCGGAGTTTCCAAATTTTGTAAAATCTATTTCGACTGCTTTACAGTATGTTCCAAAACCTTCAATTGAAATTTTTAACGGCCGCATTTTCTACTTCTCCCAGATTTCTTCCATTTGCGAAATCAAAAATTTTCTGGAATCTTCATCGAGCTGTGAATTGTTCTGTAATTCATAAAACTTTTCGAACAGTTCAAGCGGAGAAGCAGTTTCGACTGTATTTTCAGAAATATTCATGTAAGACTGAGTTCTTAAATTATCATAATCAATCTTCATAAGATTTTTATAAACCGTACGCAATTTTGAAAAAACTTCAGGAATGTCTTCTTCGTCGGTTAATGTAATATGAACATAATCTTCTGTATTTGTGTTTTCGTAATTTTTCTTGAGCATTATCTGGTCGTAGCTGCCTTTAATTTCCCTCAAATCTTTAAAAGGTTTTAACGGAATGCATTCAAAAGAAAAATTTTCCTTTTCCTTTAACTCAACAAATAAAACACTTTTTTTATGATTGCATTCCGAAAAAGAATATTTTAAAGGCGTTCCGCTGTACCGAATATTTTCCCTGATTATTTTCTGCGGACCGTGAATATGTCCAAGCGCCGTATAATCAAAATCATAAAAAAGTTCTGCACTTACATTATCCATTCCGCCGACATTTTTTTCTTCTGAATCGCAGGTCTGTGCGCCGGTAACAAACTGATGCGCAATAAGAACATTCCTTTCTTTTTTATTAAGCTCTAAATTTTTAAGCGCCGCCTTTACTGCATCATTATAATCTTCAATTTTCTCATCCGGAAAAAACTGACGAACGGTAGTTGGCTTTATAAACGGCAGAAGATAAAAATTAACTGCACCAAAATCATCATTCAAACTTATTTTTTTAACAGAGCCGTCATAAGCCGGAGAAACAAAAACTTTACTGGATTCCATTAGGCTTGAACCAAAAGCAAGGCGCTCCGGACTGTCGTGATTTCCGCTTATTATAAATACAGGAAGCTTTCTATTGGAAAGCTGAATTAAAAAATAATCAAGAAGCTCCACGGCTTCTACAGGCGGCACAGACTTATCATAAACATCACCGGCAATAATTATGCAATCGGGCTTTTTTTCATCGATAATCTGTAAAATTTGATTTAGGATATATTTCTGATCTTCGCACATGGAAAATTCATAGACACGTTTTCCTAAATGCAAATCCGCAAGATGAATTATTTTCATACATACAATATATCACAAATTTATGTTTTTTCCTATCTTTTGATTTTTACCATGTCTGCATACTTTCCGCCGAGTTTTACAAGCTCTTCGTGATTTCCACTTTCTACAATCTGACCATGATCAACATAAAAAATAATGTCTGCATTACGAATTGTTGAAAGTCGATGAGCAATTATAAAACTTGTTCTTCCTTTTAAAAGCTCACCAAGACCTTTTTGCAAAGCTTTTTCTGTATGAGTATCTACAGAAGAAGTTGCTTCATCCAGAATTAAAATTCTTGGATCACTTAAAAGAACCCTTGCAAAGCTTAAAAGCTGCTTTTGTCCCTGACTCAAGCCGCCTCCGTTTGCAGAAAGTTTTGTATTGTAACCTTCCGGAAAAGCAGAAATAAATTCATGAGCCTGAACTGTTTTTGCAGCTTTTATACAGTCTTCATCACTTGCTTCAAGATTTCCGTAGCGAATATTTTCCATAATTGTTCCGCTGAATAAAAAAGAATCCTGAAGCATTACGCCAACCTGTTTTCTTATAGATTTTATTTTAAGGCTTTGAATATCAAGACCATCTATCAAAATTTTTCCATTATCAGGATTATAAAATCTTGTTAAGAGATTAACTATTGTAGTTTTTCCGGCTCCTGTAGGACCAACTATTGCAACAGTCATTCCGGGTGTAATTACAAAATTAACGTCTTTTAATACCGGAGTATCTTTTTCATAAGAAAAATTTACATGATCAAAGGTAACGTGTCCGCGGATCGGCGGAAGTTCAACTGCATTTTCGCAGTCTGTAATATCTTCTTTTTCATCAAGAAGCTCAAATATGCGTTCAACATAAGCACCTGTCGTAACCATAGAATTATAAAAATTTCCAAGGCTCTGAATAGGAAACCAGAAGCGCCAGATATAGCCTGCAAAAGCAACAAGAGTTCCGATTGTAACTGCATGTCCGGTTTCTTTTCCAAGCCATGCAATTCCAGCAAGATAAACAAGAGCAACTCCAAGAGTAGAAAGATTATCTACAACCGGCCAGATTATATTATTAATATTTACAGCCCGTATCCAGACCTTTTTGCATTTGCGGCATAAATCGTTGAATATTCCCTGATTCACTTCTTCGCGTGCAAAGCTTTGCGTAATTTTCATACCGTTCAAACTTTCAGAAATATAAGCAGTTAAATTTGAACGCTTATAGCTTTCCTGCTTCCATGCTTCATGCTGCTTTTTTTTCATAGAAAAAAGAATTATAAAAAGTACAGGAAGAACAGCCATGCAGACAAGCGTAAGCTTTACATCTATAACAAGCATAAAAATGATAATTACAATAAGAGTGAATAAATCTGAAAAAAGCTGAATAATTCCATTGGAAAGTAAATCTGAAAGTGAGTTTACATAATTAACAACACGAATTAAAATTTTTCCATGCGGGCGGCTGTCAAAATATGTGAATGGAAGACTTTGCAATTTTGTAAAAACATCCTTGCGGATATTTACAATTATTTTTTGAGCAACTCTGGTCATTATCTTTAATTTTTCTGCAAGCAGAATTCTTACCACAAGAGTAGAAACTAACATAATCGAAGAAAGAATAATGAGCATTCTGTAATCTTTATTTGGAATTGCTGTATCAATTGCCATGCGGATAAGATATGGGCTGGTTAATGAAATTCCCGAAGAAAGAAGCATTAACACACAGGAAAAAAGCATCCATCCGGAAAAAGGTTTTATCCACTTAAGCAATCTTAAAATTATGTGAGCATTAAATTTCTGTTCTATTTCTTCATCAGCATCAAATTTATTTCTTGCCATAATAAACCTCTCAATCAGACACAGTTCTGCTCTTCCCAGACCTGTTTATAATATCCATCCTGCGCAATAAGCTCGTTATGAGTTCCATATTGTGTAACAGATCCGTTTTCCAGAACAATAATAATATCTGCATCTTCAAAAGAAGAAACCCTATGACTTATTATAAAAGTTGTATGTCCCTTACTCTGAAGCTTTATGCTTTCACGAATTTTCTTTTCAGTATCGTTATCAACTGCACTGGTTGTATCATCAAGAATCATAATTTTTGGATTTGCCAGGAAAAGCCTGGCAAGAGCGATTCTCTGTTTTTGACCGCCGCTTAATCCAACTCCCCTTTCGCCGACAATTGTATCATAGCCGTCTGTTACATCACCAATAAATTCTTTAACTCTTGCAAGCTCACTGGCTTTTTCTACTTCAGAAAAATCGGCTTCAATATCAGCAAAAGCAATATTTCCTTCTATTGTATCGCTGAACAAAAAAGCCTCCTGCATTGTAATTCCAACATTTCTTCTTAAATACTGAAGGTCATAGTCTTTTACATTAATTCCATCAATCAGAATTTCTCCGGAAGAAACATCATAATAACGGCATAAAAGATTAGCCAGAGTTGATTTTCCCGAACCTGTAGGCCCAAGGATTCCAACTGTTTTTCCGCTTTCAATTTCAAAATTTACATTCTTTAAAACAGGAACTTCTTTATAAGAAAAACTTACATTCTTAAACTGAACATTTCCTGTAATACTTTCTTCTTTTTTTACAGGAGTTTTTTCTGTTGTATTTTTTATTTTTGATTCAGCGCACCACAGTTCATATAAACGGTCTTTTGAAGCAGCAAAATTCTGAGTATTGTCTACAAGAATTCCAAACATATTAATTGGCTGAGTAAAGGCCCACATTAATCCGTTAAAAGTAACCAGCTGTCCGATTGTCATCTGATTATTAATTACAAGATAACCGCCAAACAAAATCAAAATTACCGGAAGAATTCCACATAAAGCTTCAATCCACGGAGTATATTTTACGCGTACATCTGCATTCTTAACAGAAACATCCTGATATTTTTCATTTTCTACATCAAATTTACTTATTTCGTATTTTTCCCTTACAAAAGCCTTTACTACACGATTTCCTTCAATATTTTCTCCAACCCGAGTATTTAAAACAGCAAACTGATCCCTAACAGCCATATGCGCAGGCTTAATTTTTATTTTAAATTTATTAATCAATAATAAAACCGGCGGCGCAATAACCATAAATGCCAGAGTAAGCTTCCAATTAATAGAAGAAAGTGTGATTATTGAAAAAATATATATCAAAGAATTTTCGAGTATCTGATACAAAACCCAGGCAACAAAATGTCTTACCTTATCAAGATCAGAAGTTAATAAAGTCATTACATTTCCTGTATGAGAAGAATCGTACCAGGAAAAATCTAATGTCTGAATATGTGCATACAAATCCTGACGCATTTTTAAAATAACATTCTGAGAACAATGTTCAAAAATAACCTGATAGGTATAACGCAGAATCGATTTTCCTACTGTTGTACAAATCATAATTAAAATGAGCTTGAGAAGAATTGAATGCTGACCGCCCTGAATAACCTTATCAACAATGTTACCTGTAATTAAAGGATTAATCATATTTAAAGCGGCAACAATAACGCTTAAAGAAAGCCCGATGAGCATTAAAAATCTGTAACGCCGAACATAAGACCAAATCCAGTAAAAAGCAGCGTTCTTTGTCATATTCACTCCACCATTATAAAACAAATTGATTATAATGTAACTTTAACTCTAGCATTTGTCTTGATTTGATGATATAAAGAAATGGAAGAATAATTGTACAAATCTCTATGAGGTGCCTATGGACAATTTATTTGAATATAGCGACAGCTTAAATGCTCCTTTTCAGGCTTTTTCCGGTGACTGGAAATTTGTAAAGCCACACTGGCATTATTTTACCGAAATGGTTTATCTGGTAAGCGGAATTTTATATGCCGAAGTTGAAGGTAAAAAATTCACAATGAGTCCGGGCGACATGATTATTTTTCATCCAAAGCAGGTTCATGCATTTTTAGACTATCCCAACGATAAAAAAAATCCCGATAAGCCATTTTTCTACGTAATTAAGTTTGACGATATGATTCTTTCAAATACAACACCTGGATCTCCAAAGCTTCCACGGCTTTTAGACGCCGTAACAAGAGATAACGATGCAACAAATTTAATTACCGCAGAAGAGATAAGATTTAATCCCGTAAAATTATTTTTTGAAAATTGCATATGGGAAACAAATCATAAGGCATTTGGCTATGATATAAAAGTTGCTTCTACAATCAGTCTGATTATTACAGAACTTGTACGAATATGGATGAGGCACGGCTTTAATTTTTCTACAAAAACAACATTTGATCAGTTTTCTTCAAAGGATTTTTCTGTTCTTGAATATATTGA
>CAMVBP010000008.1 GCA_947165795.1 uncultured Treponema sp. | reverse complement strand
GGTTTAATTACCGGCTACGAAGCAAACAAGGGAAGAATTCATCATGTATTTGGAACCTTATCAACAAGTGTTCTTGTAACAATTGCATCCGTTATAATTTCGCTCCCGCTGAATATTATTTTCTTTGACGGAATGACAGGAAACCTCTGGGGAGACGGCGTAATTGAATTTTTCCGAGAATTCGGCTTAAAGAATTTCTTCTGCTTATTATTAGGAGAATTCTACATAGACTTCCTTGATAAAACCTTATCATTAACTATCCTTCATATTGCGATTAAGTTAAAAAATGCAAGAAGGCAGCGGGCCACAAGTAAAGCGGCTGTTGCATTAATTATTTTTACGCTTTTAAGTTTTTCAAAAAATACGGCTTCGCTTTATGCAAAAGAAATTGAATCTTTTATTCAGACAGTATATTCAAATTCAAACGGACTTCCATGTGGAGAAGCAAACGACATTGAACAGTCAAACGATGGAATTCTTTGGATTGGAACTTATGCAGGACTTTACCGCTATAACGGTAATGAAATGCGCTGGATTAACGAATACGATTCAATAAGAAACGTTAACGTAATTTATAAAGATACCGAAGGGCGTCTTTGGATTGGAACAAACGATAAAGGTGTTTCAATCATGATTAATGAAACAGTTTCGAACATAATTGATGAATCAAAAGGACTGCCTTCAAATTCTGTACGCTCAATTACAAAAGATTCAAACGGATTATATTACATTGGAACTTCGCTTTACCTTCAGACAATTTCCATAAACAACGGATTAAAAATTGTTTCTACAATTCCAGAAATTCTTTACGCAGTCAGGCTTTCAGCCGATCAAAACGGAAGAGTTGCGGCAATTACTTCTAAAGGCGAGCTTTTTATTCTTGAAGATTCCAGAATTATTTTAAAAACCGAGCTTAATAAAGACAAAGAAATCTTTAACTGCTGTGCCTTTGATTCAGACGGAAATTTGTTTGTGGGAACTTCTAAAAATCATATTTATAAATTTTCAATTAGTCCAAACAGACGCGGCTTAAATATTGCAGAAGAAATTTCAGATAAAAATACAACTGCAGTTTCTTCAGCGCTTATTCTTAATCAGGAAAAAATATTTACAATTGATGAACTAAGTTTTTTGAACAGCTTGGAATTTACAAATGACGGAAAATTCTTTGTGTGTTCAGATAACGGAATAGGCTATTTTGACAAAGATTTTTGTTTTCATTATATAAACACAGATTACTTCAACAACTCCATAGATAACATGGCCGTTGATTACCAGGGAAATTACTGGTTCTCTTCTTCGCGCCAGGGAGTTTTAAGACTATCTCCAACAATCATTACTAATCTTTATAATGCAATTTCCATGCCGTACAAGGTAGTAAACAGCAACTGCGTTTACGAAGGAAAGCTTTACATTGGAACCGATTCCGGACTTGATATTATTGATTTAAAAGAAAATGTTCCTGTTAAAAATTCAGTCTCGGAAGCCTTAAACGGAATACGAATCCGCTGCATTAAAAAAGACTCTAATAATCATCTGTGGTTCTGTACTTACGGAAAAGGAATTATAGAAGTAAAAGATGAAAAAATAATTAAAACTTATGATTCTTCCAACAGCTTTTCGGGCGACTGGATGCGAACCTTAATTGAACTTTCGGACGGAACAATTGTTGCCGCGGGCGACACAGGAATTGTATTTATAGAAAATCAAAAAACTACAAAACAGATCCGCTATAATGAAGGTCTTTCAAATTCAATGATTCTTACTCTGATGGAGCTTCCGGACAGAACAATTCTTGCCGGTTCAGACGGAGAAGGAATTGCCGTAATTAAGAACCGCAGGGTAGAAAGAATTCTTTCTCCGGCAGAAGGCTTGTCTTCCGGCGTTATTCTGCGAACAGTAATGCAGTCCAATAACGAAGGTGTTTTTATTGTAACAAGTAACGGACTCTGCTATATGGACATGTCATACCGTATTCGAACACTTCCAAATTTCCCGTATTTTAATAACTACGATATTGCAAACAATAAAAACGGAACTTTATTTGTAAGCGGAAGTGCGGGAATTTATGTTGTAAACGAAAATGAACTTGTTGCCGGCAACAGTCTTCTTGGTTACGATCTTATAGATTCAAAAAGCGGCTTAGACAGTGCGCTTACTGCAAATTCCTGGAACTATATAAGCGAAGAAGGAATCCTTTATCTTTCCTGCGGAACCGGAGTTTATTCAATTAATATGAATTCCTATCTGGGCGGAAAAACTTCTTACCGAATGCAAATGTCTTATATAAAATTAGATAATCAGACATATCAGGTTCCAAGAGGCTCAACAATAAAAATTCCGCGTAACGTTACAAAAGTAGAATTTTTCCCGGAAATTATAAATTTTACGGCAAAGGATCCTACCGTAAGTTATGAATTAATCGGTTTTGATTCAAAACCTACAGAATTCCCTCAGAGTGAATTAACAAGCGCAACTTATACAAAACTTTCTCCGGGAAAATATACATTTAGAATTTCCATTTTGGATTCAAAAACAAGAGAAATTATTGAACAGAGCAATTATCCGATCATAAAAGAAAAAAATATTTACGATAACAAATATTTTATTGTTTATATGATTCTTGTCGCAATAATTGCAATTGCATGGTTAACCTGGTACATAGTTCGAACACAACTTCAAAGAACTCTTAATTTCCAGAGAAGGGAACTTGCACTTGCTCACGAACAAGTAAGAATAGGAAACGAAACAATTCTTACAATTGCTAAAACAGTCGATGCAAGAGACGAAAACACAAGTCAGCATTCAACACGCGTTTCTCAATATTCAGTTTTAATTGGAAAAGAACTTGGACTTTCTAAAGAAGAATGCGAAAATTTAAGAAAGTCTGCACTTTTACATGATATTGGAAAAATTGGCGTTCCTGATGTAATTCTTAACAAGCCTGCAACTTTAACTCCGGAAGAATACGAAGTTATGAAAACACATGTTACAAGAGGCGCCGAAATATTAAAAGACTTTACAATGATTGAACACGTAAGCGACGGCGTTTTGTATCACCATGAACGCTGGGATGGAAAAGGTTACGCACAGGGATTAAAAGGCGAAGAAATTCCGCTTTACGGAAGAATTATTGGAATGGCCGATGCTTTTGACGCAATGACTGCAAACCGCGTTTACCGAAGCCAGATGAAATATAAAGATGTTTTAAAAGAAGTAAAAAAAGGAAGGGGAAAACAGTTTGATCCTCAGATGGTTGATATTCTTTTTAAATTACTCGATGAAGGCAAAATTGATGTAACGGAGCTTTATAAAAATGAAAACTACTAAAGAAAATGTATTTACAACTATTACTACATCTCTTGTTGTTTTTTTAATTTTATTACTTGCTCATACAATTTCCGAAAGCATTAAGGGAAGAAAAAAATCAATTACCGTTGGTTTTGTTTATGAAGGCGATGCCAGCACACCTTACACAGGAAACTTTATTCAAATACAAAAAAATCTGGAAGAAGAATTTGAAGGCAAAGTTAAGTTTTATTCCGTTCAGAATGTTTCAGAAAAAGACGGAAGCATCGCTATAAATGAACTGATAAATTGCGGCTGCAATTTAATTTTTACAACAAGCTACGGATATCTTGATGACGCAAAAAAGTATGCGCAGAAATATCCCGAAATTCAATTTTGCCAGGCAACCGGCGACAACGCAAACAAAACTCCTATTTTAGATAATTATCACACTTTTATGGGAGAGATTTACCAGGGACGATATGTTGCAGGCTTAGTTGCAGGAATTAAATTAAAGGAACTTATAGACGAAGGAACAATAACGGCAGACCAGGCAAAAATAGGTTATATAGGCGCCTACCCTTATCCCGAAGTTATTTCGGGCTATACGGCCTTCCTTCTTGGAATTCTTTCAAAAGTTCCGCAGGCAAAAATGGAAGTAAAATACACAAATTCCTGGAACAATTTTTCTCTGGAAAAACAATATGCTTCAGAAATGATAGACAATGGCTGCGTAATAATTTCCCAGCATTCAGATACAATCGGTCCCGCAATTGCCTGCGAAGAAAAATCAATTAACCATGTAGTTTTCCACGTTGGATATAATCAGAGCATGATTGATGTTGCACCTACAACTTCAATTATAAGCACAAAGATTAACTGGGAGCCATATATTAAAAATGCGATTATTGCCGTTATGAACAACAAAGAAATAGAAAAGGCAGTAAAAGGAAACGTTCACGGAAACGATATTGGGGCCGGATTTGATCTGGACTGGGTTCAGATTATAGAAACCAACAGCTTCCTTCTTCCTCCCGAAACTCAAACAGAAATTAATAATACAATTCAATTATTCAAAAAGAATAAGCTCCAGGTTTTTAAGGGAAATTATTTAGGAATTAATCCGGACAACCAATACGACTTTTATAATTTAACTGCAGGTTACGAAGAAAATAAAACACAGTCTGCTCCATCCTTTTATTATCTGCTGGATGGATATGTAACTGTCATAGAATAATTAAATAGAATAATAAATTTCTCCAGATTATACCTGTTCTCTAAATACAAGCATCATTTGAGAATTTGTCATTATTCGGAAGTAACAGATTTCTTCTCCCATATAAACTGAAATACTTTGTGGATTATCAACAATTACTGAATTTCCAAATGAAATATTTACACCTCCGTTTAATTCTCCAACGTGATCAATATTCCTGTAAATAAATTCTTTTAATTCAATTGTATTTCCTGGTACTGGATGCCCGGTATAAAGTCCTTCTGAAACAGTCTGATACTGATTCTGCTGATTCTGAATCTTTTTCATAATTTTATATTTTCCATTTGAATAAAAACATATTTTAAAATCATCCCAAATTTTCAGTTCCTTATATCTACCGTCATACTCACTGGAAGATAGTACTTGAATGGTTTCAC
Organism: uncultured Treponema sp.; assembly: GCA_947165795.1. The sequence continues at coordinate 14,843 of CAMVBP010000008.1, read as the reverse complement.
TAAGTTTTATATTCTGCAAATTCTTCATTTGCAAATTTACACCATTCTCGCCTTCATGAATTCTCTGTTTTGAAGAATCTCCTGTAAACGTATGAAAAATTGTTGGATAATCAGTTCCATTCGGCTCAGCAGCATTCGGATTATAAGCGTTTGCCTCTACGTATATTTCTGCTCCAATCGGAATAGAATCAAAAGTTAATGAATAAGACCCAAAGCTGGAAAAAGTAATTTCCTTAGTTTCCTTGTAATCGCCAAGGACATTTACAACAAGGTAAAAATCTTTTGTGTCCGAAGGTACAGTAATATTTCTGGAAAAGTCTGAACCATTAAAACTAAGCGTAAGGGAAGAATTTTCTTCTTCCTGAGTTAAATTCGAGCAGGAAACAAATCCAGACAACATTAAAATCAATGCAGTGAAAAGAATACATAATTTCTTCATTTTTCTTTTCCTCCTGATTCTGTTTTATAAAATATCGTCAAAAAAATTCTTAGCTAAAAGTTCTGCCATAATTATACTATATATTTCCAAAAATCATCAATCAATAAAAAATTCACAAACCGGAGTGTACGGATTACAGCATGCAAGACCAATACGGGCGCATCTGCCTTTCGGCAGACCGGGCTTTGCGGCGTTCCGCGCTAACCGCGCTCCATTGCTTTGCAACGCCTGCGGCGCGCCTCCAATCCCTTGCGCATCCGGGCTCGCAGGCCGGCCTTTTAAAAATTCCATACCTTTTTCAAACTGCTCATGCGAAAGCTTAAAGCCAAGCGTAATATGCGGATACCAGTTTTCCGGAAGATAATTTCTGTTGTCGCCTGCTTCAAACTGCGGAAGAAAAAGCTCGTGCAAAAGCACATTCAAAGCATAAAGCTTATCATCTTTTTCCAGTTTTATAAAAATCACTTTGTCCAAAAAAGCTTCAAAACCGCCAAAAGAAATTTCAAATGCAGAATCATTAAAAAGATTTTCGCGCGCTTTATTTACAAAATCACTGAATACTCTTTTTAATTTTTCATTGTCCGCTTCTTCTACATGAAACATTCCAAGCGTAAAATGCGGCGGAACATTATTTTGAATCATATAATCATTTCCAGTCACATCGCAAAGCCCTTTTGTAAGGTCGCGAATTTCACCGGAAGTTTCATCATCAAAATATAGAGTAACTGCGTATGTTAAAAAAGGATTTTCAGAATTCATAACCTTTACAGCCTCTGTTTAAAAACTTTTTTGCTGAAGCTTAAGTTCATCTCCAAGCCCTTTAATATGAGCCGCATCATTAAACAGTTCAACACGGGGATGAACATACTCGCCCGGCACAGACGGAAATTCCAGAGAAATAACCGAAGTATAAGTATAAGGAAAAACGCAAAGAACATAAGGGAACGGCAGCGATAAAATATGAGAAAGAGCCGCGCCTCCGGAACCTCCGTGGCTAAAGAGCGCAATGGTTTTTCTGTTTTCCTTACTGCAGAAAAATCTTCTGCCTTCCTGGCGGTACCCCTGCTCCTGCAGAAATTCATCCATGCACGCAGAAACCTTTTCGTAATAAGGCATAACAGTGTTGTTTTTAAAATAAGGATGCTCGCGCCAGTCATCTTTATAAAAATCAAAGTTATCTTCGTTTAACATTCTGTCTGCAAGAGTCCAGATATGGCCCTCGTTAGGAACACCTTCTCCACCCCAGGAAATCTCACGCATAAAATCAAGAGTAATAATTTTCTGATTAAGTTCCTTTGCAGTATAGCTCGCGGTTTCCTGAGCCCTGCCAAGAGGAGAAGCATAAATCTCGCAGATATTTTCACCTGCAAGACGCTTTGCAGCAGCCTGTGCCTGAAGTCTTCCTGTTGGAGTAAGACAATCGTTTATATAATCCGGTTCACCGTGTCGTATAAATAAAAATCGCATTTTAAAATTCCTTTTCTAATTATTTTTGGATTCCGCCCATTCCCCAGTTTTCAAGAGGCGGTTCATTCATAACAATAAAAACATCAGTTGGAGCAATTTTAAGCTTTTCGCAAAGCCTTGCGGTAATAACTTCAATTGCAGCTTTTTTCTGATCCTTCGTTCTTCCCGGGAAAATTGTGAGTTCAATAATCATAAAGTTTTCGGTCTTCCCTTCCGGAGCTTCCCACGAAGTTTTGTGATATTCTTCAATACGCTGAAACCTGTCCCAGTCAGCAATTCCAAACGCATCAATTAAACCTTCGTGAATACAATCAAAAACAGACTTTTTAAATTCAGGGCTCTTGCCTGCCTGCATGTTAACTTTTACTAACGGCATATGTTTCTCCTATTAAAAAAACTAAAAAAGCTCTTCTGCCTTTTTTGTAGTCTGCTTTCTCTTTTCCAGAGTTTTTTCAAACATCAAATCGGCAACAGCGGGCATACCATCGTAAATAACTTTAGCGCCTTCTTCCGTAATGCCGCCTTTAGTTGCAACCCGCGAAACAACTTCTTCAAAGTTCATATTTTTTTGCAGCATAAGCTCGCTTGTAGCAGAAACAGTTTTTAAAACCATCTGAACAATCTGCTTTTCAGGAATTTCTGTATGAGCTTTTGCCGACCTGCAGATAACATCAAAGATTGATGCAATAAAGCCCGGCATGCAGCTCACCAGTTCAGAGCCCATACCCATTTCATTTTCCGGCAGTTCAATTACTTCACCAAGACATTTTAAAATTTCCTGCAGCTGCTTTTTATCATTTTCTTCAATCGCAGAATTATAGCAGACAAGCGATTGCGATTTATTAATCTCTGCAGTTACGCTCGGAATCATTTTTGCAATTTTATGTACGCATTTTTTACAGAGAATTTTTTCAAGCTGAGAGAACGAAACACTTGCATTCAAAGAAACAACAAGCGTATCAGTTTTTACAGAATCAGAAATTTCTTCCAGAATAGTTTTAATATCTGCAGGCCTTGCGCATATAAAAAGAAAATCAGTCTGCTGCGTCGCTTCAACATTCGACGAACAAATTACAGCACTGCCTTTCATTTCTTCAAGCTTAGACAAGGTTCTGTTTGCAATAAAAAGCGAATCCTTATCAACAAACCCCGCACCAAGAAAATTCGCCGCAAGCATTTTCCCCATGCTTCCAAATCCAATAATTCCAATTTTTTTGTAATTCATATTTTTAATTTTTCTCCTGTACTGCAAGAAAGCAGCAGCTCACATCGTCCGCCGTTTCGCGCTAAACTAATTATAAAGAAAAATCACAAATCCATAAATAACTCATTCATTTGAAAAAAGAATTTTTCAAAGTTTCTGCTGTTATAATATTTTTAAAATTTATTATTTGTTCTGCTAGATCAGGATGTTCGATTCTGTTTTTCTTCCTTTGATTTTGTCTTAATTATGCCCAATATTCTTTCTATTTCATAATCTTTTCCTTTCATTGCCGCACCCTATTATCATTCTTTTAAATCCGCTGTATACTGTTACAAATATTTTTTTATAGGATAGCTATATGATTTTTTCACCAAATGAAATTCAAGAAACTGTAAATATGTTTATGCGCCAGAAGCTTGATATCCGCTGCATCACAATGGGTATTTCGCTTCTTGATTGTGCTGATTCTGACTCTAAAAGGGCCTGCGACAAAATCTATGACAAGGTTATGAAAAAAGCCGGGAATCTCGTAAAAACCGGCCAGGATATTGAAAAGGAATTTGGTGTACCTATCATCAATAAACGAATCTCTGTTACTCCTATTGCTCTCGTTGCAGGAGCCAGTGAAGCAAAAAATTATGTTCCATATATCAAAACTTTGGACCGCTGTGCTCATGAACTTGGCGTAAACTTTATCGGCGGTTTTTCTGCGCTCGTTCAAAAAGGAATTACTCCTGCAGACCGCATCTTAATTGATTCTATTCCGGAAGCACTCGCTTCTACTGATTTTGTTTGTTCTTCTGTAAATGTTGGTTCAACAAAGTCTGGTATAAATATGGATGCCGTAAAACTTATGGGAGAAACTATCGTAAAAACTGCCGAAGTTTCTAAATCCTGTGAAGTAAACGGCTGTGCTAAACTCGTTGTATTCTGTAATGCTCCCGAAGATAATCCGTTTATGGCCGGTGCCTTCCATGGTCCTGGAGAAGCTGACTGCGTTATCAATGTTGGTGTTTCTGGTCCTGGAGTTATTCTGGCCGCTGCCCGCGAATACAAAGGTCAGCCAATCAACGTGCTTGCAGACGGAATTAAAAAGATGGCCTTTAAGATTACACGTATGGGCCAGCTTGTTGGTAGCGAAGCTGCTAAACGTCTTGGCGTTGATTTTGGTATTCTTGATTTGTCTTTGGCTCCTACTCCAGCTGTCGGAGACTCTGTTGCACGCATCCTCGAAGAAATTGGTCTTGAAGGCTGTGGTGCGCCAGGAACAACTGCAGCGCTCGCTATGCTCACAGATATGGTAAAGAAGGGCGGCGTTATGGCTTCTACAAATGTCGGCGGTTTGAGCGGTGCCTTCATTCCTGTTTCAGAAGACGAAGGTATGATTGAAGCTGCAAAGAACGGTTCTATCTGCCTTGAAAAGCTCGAAGCAATGACTACAGTCTGCTCTGTAGGTCTTGATATGATTGCAATTCCTGGCGATACTCCTGCTACAACAATCTCCGGAATCCTTGCCGATGAATTTGCAATCGGTATGGTAAACAACAAAACAACTGCCTGCCGTCTTATTCCTGCACCTGGTAAAAAAGCCGGTGAATGGGTTGAATTCGGCGGATTACTTGGCGGCTGTCCTGTTATGCCTGTAAGCAAATTCGGCTGTGCAGACTTTATCAACCGTGGCGGAAGAATTCCGGCTCCAATTCATTCGTTCCGTAACTAATGAACTTAATTCCAATTGAAACGCCGGAGGATTTTTCTCTGGCGCAGCAGTTTGTTATTCCGCACGAAGAGGTCTGTGTTTCGCTTGCTTCTTTAGTGCGGAAAAAAACTCAGGATTTATTTTTTATTTCCAATTCAAATCTTCCAATAAAAATTGAAAACATTCTTGGAATTATTTCCCTTGAATCAACAGTTTATTTTTGCATTCCAAATCCTAATTTAATTTCAGCCGAAGAATTGGCGGCTCAAATCCAGCCTTTACTTAAAAAAGAAATAAAATGTATAAGCGGCGAGTATAGTGGTGTTGAATTACTAACTAACGTTAGTTCGTCTAATATAAAACAAACCTGCCATTATAAAATGATGGTTTACGAAAATAATAAACAGACAGGAGTTGAACTTTCAGACAGCGAAAACATAATCCGCTGCACGGAAAACGATATAGATAATCTGACATCACTTCAAAAAGATTATATGAAAAATGAAATAGTAATTCCGGGCAAAAAAATCTCAGATGCCGAAGCGGCAATTATGCTCCGCCAGATTTTAAAAAATCAATTATGTCTTGCATTAATTTGTGACGGAGATTTTGTGGCAAAAGCAAACACAAACGCCATAGGAATTAATTATATTCAGATAGGCGGAGTATACACTCACCTGTTGTACAGAAAAAACGGATATGCATCGGCTCTTGTAAAAACAATATGTAACCGTGCAATAAAGGCAAACAAAAAAGCGGCACTTTTTGTAAAAGAAAAAAATATGGACGCATTCTCTATTTACCAAAAGCTCGGTTTTACAGAATGCGCCCATTACGCTATTGCGTATTTTTAATCAGTTGCTTTGCCTGCAGCTTACTTAAACTCTCTCTAATGTCTCAGTCAATTTTCAAAGTCTATTTTATTCAAGATCCATTCTGTTATAAAAAATAATTCTTGTAACAATTGAAAATATAATTGTCCACACAAGATTATACAAAAAGCTTCCTAAAAGAACATACGATGCGCTATAAATTTCAAGATTTCTGAATATACAATTTGAAATATTTGAATAAAGAATAAAACAAACTATAAACAGTAAAATTGAAATTAATGATTTATGTTTTCCTATTAAGTTTGAAACAGTACTTGCCATATATGCAAATACACAGATTAACATAAAAAACATAAATGCATTAAGACATGCCATCAAAACGAACGAACCAACAGAAGAATGAAGTGAGTCTGAAAATTCATCAAAGTGCAGTACAAGATCTTCAATAATTTCTGGAATTTTGTGCCAGCCCTTTATAGCCATCAGTAAGAAAGATATAACAGAAACAACTGCGTAAGATATTGCCCATACTGCATCTGCAAGATATCTTCCCCAAAGATGTTCACCTACAGTAACTGGAAGTGTAAAATTCAAATATGCCTCATCTCCAAGCAAACTCTTTTTAAATCTTCTTTCAATCTGCCAGATTGTAACGATAAACATTACAAAATACATAATGCAGGTCAGAATAAAAATTAATGCCTTAAAAACATCTAATACACTATTTGAAAAACTAAGATCTTTGTTCATTACAAAGATTCCGATAATCAATGATAAAGCCAAAAGAATTATGTACATTGGAACAATAATTCTTGCGCCACAAATCATTTCGTACTTAAAAACCTTTCCAACTGCGAGTAAAGGATTTCTAACAATCTTCTTTGTATTTTCCATTTTATTCTCCTAAAAATCATGGTCTAACTAACGTTAGTTAGCATTTAAACTCTTCTCTGAAAAGCTCATCAATAGACATTCCTGTTTCTCCACGAATATCGTCTACATTTCCATCACGAACAATTTTTCCTTCTTTTAGGAAAAGTATATGATTCAAAACTGTCTCTACATCATTAATTAAATGTGTAGAAATTAATACAGTAGAATTTTCGCTGTAATTGTTAATGATTGTATTAAGGATATAATCACGTGCAGCAGGATCAACACCACCAATTGGCTCATCAAGAATATACAAAGGAACTTCGCGGCTCATAGTTAAGATAAGCTGAACTTTTTCCTTTGTTCCCTTTGACATTGTTTTTAATTTGTCATAAGGATTAATTCCAAGACTATCAAGCATATCATTTGCTTTTTCCTTATTGAAGTTTGGATAAAAGTCACACATCATTTTCATAAGCTGTTCAACATTCATCCAGTCGTTAAGGTAAACTCTATCCGGCTGATAAGCCACAATCGATTTAGACTCAACACCAGGCTTAAAACCACATACTTCTATAGAGCCAGAAGAAGGTGTTAATAAACCTGCTGCAAGCTTAAGCATTGTAGTTTTTCCACTTCCATTTGGACCAAGCAATCCAACAATAGAACCAGCTGGTAAAGAAAGGTTGATAGAATCAAGAGCCTTCTTCTTTCCATATTTCTTTGTAACATTAGAAAAATTTAATACACTTTCCATTCCTTTTCTCCTTAAAAATCCGTATTATCTTTCGTTTACGGATGTATAATTTTGCAGCTTTTAATCCGCCTCATATTCATCAATAAGCTTTTTGATTTCCTTTTTAGAAAAACCAAGAGACTGCATTTTCTTTATAAATGTTTCAATCTCTATACCTGCAATTTCTTCACGCATCTTTGCAATTTTTTCTTTATCATCAGTGATAAATCTTCCGCTTGTGCGTTCAGTTTTTACAAGTCCTTCACGTTCCAATTCCGACAGAGCTTTCTGCATTGTATTTGGATTAACCTTTGCTTCAACAGCTAAATCTCTTACAGATTCAACTCTGCTTCCTTCCGGCCTAAGTCCAGCGATTATCTGGATTTTGAAATAATCCACAAGCTGAACATAAATAGGCTTATCATTCGTAAAATGATATTCCATAGATAAAATCCTCCTTAGATTTTTATTTCCCTCAAATGTAATACTGTATTAATGTTATAATACAATCTTGTATTAAGTGTATAATACAGTGATACAATAACTTTGTAAACAAATTTTTTATTTTTTTTAAATTATTTTTTTAACAGGCCGCCCCAAAGAATTCGTATTATTAAACGAAAATGAATTTATCCGCCTCCGCAGGGGCGCCTGCTTGTACAGTAGATTTATATAAAATAAACACCCTTCATACAAAATCCTCTTTATCACGCCTTATTGACCACAAATCAATCATCGAATAAAATTACAAAATCGTGCTATAGGAGTGAACGCATGACAAATGAAAATCAGATAAATGTTTTATTTTGTGGAAATATAAAGGTTTTTGATGGCATTCTGACTACAATGCTTTCCATATTAAAAAGAACAGAAACAAAAACTCCTTTTTCTTTTTATGTTTTTACAATGGATGTTTCGCATTTAAAAGAAGACTATATTCCTTTAACTCAAAAGCAGATTGATTTTCTTACAGACGTTGCACAAAAATATAATCCGCAGAATAAATGTAAGCTTATTGATGTAACTGAATTTTATAAATCTGAATTTTCCGGAAGCCCAAACGAGCAGTGCTATTGTTCGCCTTATACATTAATCCGTTTGTTTGCAGATTTAATTCCGGACATGCCTGAAAAATTCCTTTACCTTGATACAGACATTATGTTCAACCGCGACATTACGCTTCTTTATAATATTGATGTTGAAAATTATGAATATGCGGCCGCTAATGACCATTATGGAAAATATTTGATTCGTCCGGATTATATAAATGCCGGTGTCCTTCTTTTTAATTTAAAGAAATGCCGCGAAACAAAACTTTTTGAAAAAGCAAGAAATCAGATAAAAACAAAAAAATGGCTTTTTGCAGATCAGGATGCAATCTGGCACAGCACGACAAAAAAGAAAATTATTTCGCAGAAATTTAATGACCAGAAATTCCTGTGGAAAAATACTGTTGTAAGACATTTTTCTAAACGCTTATTCTGGCTGCCATATCCGCATACGGCAAATATTAAACAGTACCATGTAACAAAGGTTCACACTGTTTTTAAATATGACCAGTTTGATGATATTTTGTACGAATACATTTACCTTAAAAAACTTTTTGAAAATAAAAATGCCTGATAAGTGCCGGATAATTTTAAAGAAATTTTTCTTTGATTAAAGATGTCAAACCTTCAGCACCCAAATCAAAAACTGAACGTATAAACGGACGCGCAATAATTACCTGAGCAGCACCATAATACATTGCTGTCTGAACATCATCCTTGCAGCGGATTCCGCCGTCTATCCAGATTTCGCCGCAATAATTTTTTAACTCAGCGCCATACTGAACAAGAAATTCTCCGGTGCTTCCGATTCTTGTTTCTACCCTTCCGCCGTGATTGGAAATATAAACAACATCCGGTTTTACCTGCTTTACAAGCTCAACATCTTCTTCCGTAAAAATTCCTTTAATTACAAACGGAACTTTTATTCGCTCTCGAAATTCCTTCAATTGAGCCGCAGTCTTTTTTTCCAGATTCACTAAATTTCTCATTGTAACAATATTGTATGAATCTATATCAAGTCCCATAAAAGACGCATTTGATTTTGCCCATTCAATTCTTTCGAACAAACGTTCCTGCGGATACGGCTTAAAGAAAAAAGCGCCCTGCGTATTTAAATCCTTTACTGCCTGAATTCCAAATTTTAATTTTTCGTCCGGACAGCCGTCTCCAATACACAGGCCTGCACCGGCATCAAATGTACCTTTTAAATACGGAAGATAAAAATCACCTTCATTTGCAAAACCAATATTTTCTACTGCACCTGTAACAGGCCCGCACCGCAGGTTTTCTGCTTTTACCGAAATTGCAGAAAGTTCTTCTTCGCGGCCTTTTGAAATAATATCTTTTCTAAGATTCTTCCAGGAATCGCAGTTCAGCTGAAAATTCTTACTTTCAAAAACACCGCCCAGACCAGGGAGGCGGCCTGGACAACCGCGTCCGTTACATTCAGAACAGCGGTAACATTTTAATTCACCCGCAAAATTTTTGAGCTGCATTTTAATCACCAAAACAAATTCCCAATTCGCGGGCTGTTTTTAATACAGAATCATCTTCCGGAATTTCTTTTACGCGACCGGCAACAACACTTAACGGTACAGCAGCAATTCTTCCATTTTTTACACCAACTAAATTTCCAAACTGTTTATTGGCAAGAAAATCTGCAGCTGCATTTCCAATCTGTGTCGCAAGAATCATATCATAAGGAGAAGGATTTCCTCCTCTCTGTAAATATCCCAAAACCGAAGTTCTTGTTTCTATTCCGGTTTCTGCTTCAATTTCTTTAGCAACACGGAAACCTACACTCTGCGGCATTGATTCGCGTGCTTTTTTAAATTCCTTTTTGCCAAGCTTTGCTTCGTTCAAATCAATGGCGCCTTCTGAACAGGCAATTATAAAATAATTCTGTCCCCTAGCTTTTTTCGCCTTCATATATTTGGCAATCTTTTTTATGTCGTAAGGAATTTCCGGCAAAAGAATTACGTCTGCTCTACCGGCAAGTCCCGAATAAAGTCCGAGCCAGCCAACTTTATGACCCATAATTTCTACAACCATTGCACGGCTGTGGCTTTTTGCAGTAGTTCTTATTGCTTCTATTCCGTTTGTAGCAACATCAATTGCAGTATGAAAACCAAAGGTTTCGTCTGTACCGACAATATCATTATCAATAGTTTTTGGAAGACCAATTACATTAAAGCCTGCATCAGAAAGAAGAGATGCCGTTGTATTTGTTCCGTTTCCTCCAAGACAAACCAGAGCATCAAGCTTATTAACTTTAAATGTTTTTTTGATTCCTTCTACAGGCAAAAGTCCTGTTTTTGGATCTGGCACAGGATTCTTAAACGGCTTTACCCTTGAAGTTCCAAGGATTGTTCCACCCTGCGAAATAAGCGGATCCAGATCAATTGAATCCATTTTAAAAGTATCGCCGTCTATAAGTCCCCGGTAACCGTTACGAATTCCAATAAATTTCATTCCGTAATTATTTTTTCCGGAAATACAAAGCGCGCGAATTGCCGCATTCAGACCGGGAGCATCTCCTCCCGAAGTAAGAATTCCAACCGTTTTAATAGAAGTTTGTTTTGTAGCCATAAGATTATTATAAAATGAAAAAGACTGTAAATCAATAAACAGAATTGAGCCGTGTAATTTATTTTTTTAGAATTACAAATGTAATGTCATCTTTTGGAGGTTTCTTCCCGCAGAATTTCAGTACTTCTTTTGCAATATAAGTTACCTGAGTATTTACATCTTCGTCTACAATGTCCATAACAGCATCCAGCAAACGAATTTTTCCAAACTGATCATTTTCTTCATTTGTAACTTCTATAATTCCGTCGGTATAAAATATTATTTCATCACCTTCATCAAAATCAATATCCATTGATTTATAAAAAACAGGGAATCCGGAAATTCCAATAGCGCCCATAGAACTTATTCCCTGCGGCAAAAATTCGCATTTGTTAGATTTTCTTCTGTATACAATCGGAACCGGATGACCGGCACAAACAAGCTCCAATTTATCTTCGCCTTTTGGCCGTACAAGAATTCCAGTAAGATAATTTTCTATATTTCCCTTTTCATCAATGATACGATCATTAATTTTATTCATAATTTCCCAAAGCTCGTAATCCTGCATTTTATAGAATTCCTGCTGGATAATATTTTTTACAAGCATTGTTACAAGTCCACTGGAAATTCCGTGCCCCGAAACATCAAAAATTCCAAAACCATCAAGCTTACCTTTGGAACTGTAAAAATCGTAAATATCTCCAGAAACTCCAGACATAGGACGACTATAGCAGCTTATCTGATAATCTTTTATAGCCGCAGTATCCTGCTTAAAAAAATTCTGTTGAATTATAGCAGCCATTTCAATTTCACTTTCAAGATTATGATTTTTTTCCTGCATTTGAGTCTCTGTATCCAGAACAATTGTTGCAAAAATAAAAAGCATAAGAAAAATAGTGATAATTGAAAAAACAACATTTACAATTTTAAAAATTCTTATTACTGCCGGTCCAACAATATAAATTCCCGGAAGAGTATAAATTTCCAGAATTATAAATAATATCATTGTAGGAAATGCAACTAAAGTTGCAGCGCCCAGTCTCTTTTCAAAAATAATAAAAGGAAGGAAGCCTATGATTAAAATTAAGAAATGAAAACCACAGTTTGTTCCTATTAAATAATCTGCAAGAATCTGGTGCCCGACAACTTCAAAAACTGCGAGCATATATGAAGCAACATATCTCTTGGTTCGCGGAATTAAATAGATTAACAGTGTAAAAAGAGAAATACTTGCTACATTAAAGAAAAAAAGCGGATAAATTTTTAAAAAATAAAATGCAAAAAAAACGCAGATATGATAAATCAAGGCTGCGGTATCTGTAAAAAGAGGAATCCAGGCTGTTCTTCTTGAAAGCGAACCAAGTCGCTGAAATGATATCATCAATAATATTCTATCATGATTATTAAAATTTTTACATTTATTTTCATTGAATTTTTAACATATTTATGCCGAAAATATGGTATGAAAAAATTTCTTTTTATTCTTTCAGTATTTTTTATTTTATTTTCTCTTTCTGCGCAGGAAAATTCAAATCAAACTGCTGAAAATACCGCACAAATAAACGGTGGCGGCCTTAAAGTTGACGAAAACGAAATCCGTGCAGTATCTGATGACCTTATTGAATTTGAAAATTACGGCGGCCCGCATAATATTATTGAATCTGCCGACGCAATCAGGGGAATTGGAATTAATTTAGGAAATGAACTCAAAAATCAGGATACAAAGGAATACAGAGTTGTTCAGCCCGGAGCAAAATATTCACTCATTCACGCTGTAAATTCTGAACAGAATGAATTATTAAATGCAGATATTCTTTTATTCAGTGAAGCTGCAGGCGTAGACCATATAGATAACGTCCGCAGAATTTTAAATGGTTTTCTTCAGACTACTTACGGTTATACATACGAAGAAGCTCAGGCTTTAAGTGTTTTTATTACAATTTATAATGCAGTTTACAGAGGACAATTCAAATCATTTACAGATAAATATAAGGCAATTGTACTGGAAAATCTTTCAGAAACTGATTCGGGATTAAGTCCACTTTGGGAAGACTGGGCCGGTCACACTCAGATTGTAATTCCGCTTAAAGACATTACAGATAAAAATATTTCGCCGGTAGACACTTCTGCAATCAGCGATGATAAAGTTATTGAAACATTAAGAAATACAGACGACAAGGGAATTGAAGAGCGCGAAAAAATAGTTGATATAAAAGAGCGCGAAGTTGAAGAAGCAACTAAAAAAGCACAGAATGCTCAAAAGACTTCTGTTCAGCAGAAAAAAGAAGGAAACGCAACAGGCGCAAAACAATCTGCACAAACTTCTAAACAGCAGCAGCAGATTGCAGACAAAAAACGAAACGAAACTCAAACAGAGCGCCAGAAAATTGCAGAAGACAAAGCAAGCGTTCAGACAGAAAAAGCAGGAAATCACGAAACAGGACTTTTTGGCGCAGATAAAAAAGGATTTTACCGCCTGATTACTGTAGATATCGATACCGGAAAAGTAACTTTAAAATCACCTGTAAATCAGGTAAAGAGTAAGGCTGTATTTACGGTTTCGAATGTTACCGTAGAAGGAACAAGTTATCCTTTAATGTTCATCGCAATTTGCGGAGAAAATTCCGGAAAGTCAGCAGTTCGACTTTGCCTTATAGATTCAACAGGTCTGGAAATTAAAAAAGAAAGCACAGAAAAACTTTCTGCCAATTCTGATTTAGTTCCTTACAAAGATAATTATTTTGTTGTAATTGAAGACAATAAAAAGTCATACATTGCAGAGTTCGACAAAAATTTAAATATGCTTCATAAGAGCCAGATTGCAGTTACAGCTTCAACACCGCTGAACATTTCTTCATCTGGTCTTCTTGTAACTGATTCTGAAGGAAACCCTTGCTTGCTAAATCTTAATGATTTATCTACAATATGGCAGGCAGGTATGTAAAATGAAAAAATTCTTTTTTGCTCTTTGTATTTTATTTATTACATCAGTTTTTTATGCGCAGGAAATTAGATCAAATACTTTGTATCAGACTGGAGTTTATGGCCAGACCTTTGAGCTAATTGAAGTTACAGACGGAGAAGGTTGTATTCTGCTTATTCGCATGTACGATAATAAAAATACAAATAAATTTAATGTAAAAACATATGATTCTGAGCTTCCGACTCAGTATTATATTTTTTCCGATTACTATACAAATGCCGGGGATTATTCAAAGGCTATTGAAAAATGTAAATCTTTTTTAAACACCAGTATGAATTTGATTTATCTAGCAGATATAAAAGATATTTGTGATATTGCTCCGTGCTGTGAATTTGTAAATTATTGCGTTCAAGATTCTGACAATAATGAAAAATGCATTCATATTGAATATGACTGCAACGATTTAGATCTTCTCTTTACCATTGCATCGCAGTATAACGCAAAAGGCCGTGCTTACGTTCTGGAAAAATATGTAAAATAAATCAAACAATGTCATAAATTCCATTGTTAAATAAAAAAGGCGGTGATTATGAAATCACCGCCTTTATAATTTGTGCCACACTATTTACTTAATAACGCATTAAGACTCTTAACAAATGCAGCAGGTTCTTTAACTTCCATGCCGGCAATCATGAGCGCCTGGGTGAACAAAACTTCTGAAACATCTGCAATCAGAGCTTCGTCATCGCTTTCCTTGATTTTAGCGAGGATCGGGTGGTCGCCGTTTACTTCAAGGATTGGCTTCAAATCAGGACCTGCCTGGCCCATTGCCTTCATCATCTGAATCATCTGATAGCTTGGGTCATTCTCATCTACTACGATACAAGATGGGTTTTCGCCGCTCAAAGTCTTTGAAAGTTTTACTTCCTTAACCTTGTCGCCGAGTGCCTTCTTAATCTTTTCAACTACAGGCTTGAATGCTTCTTCCTTCTTCTTTGCTTCTTCTTTGTCGCCGCCAAGGTCTTCGTCTGAACCGCTGCGGTTTACAGCCT
>CAMVBP010000007.1 GCA_947165795.1 uncultured Treponema sp. | reverse complement strand
ATTAAATCTATTGCTTTATCCGGCAAACGTTTTTCCGGCATAAATTGAACGGAAAGCTTTACGGCTTCTTCTACCGCGCCGGAAGTAAATTTTACATTGTGATATTTTTCATATCTTGGAAGAAGGCCCTTCAAAATCTCTACAGATTCTTTAGCAGTCGGTTCAGAAATATCTATCTTTTGAAAACGTCTTGCAAGAGCACGGTCTTTTTCAAAATTCTTGGTATATTCTTCATACGTAGTTGAACCAATAATTTTAACTTCTCCGGAAGCAAGTACAGGCTTTAAAAGATTAGCCGCATCCATTTGAGAATTACCGCCGCTTCCTGCTCCCATAATCATATGAATTTCATCTATGAATAAAATTGCTTTATTTTCTTTTTTTACTTCATCAATTACTGAATGTAATCTTTCTTCAAAGTCTCCGCGGAATTTTGCACCGGCAAGCAACAAACCTAAATCCAGAGAATAAATTGTGCTGCCTTTTAAAATATCCGGAACCTGCTCCGAAACAATTCTTTGTGCGAGCCCCTGAGTAATTGCAGTTTTTCCAACACCGGCATCTCCTACATGCATAGGATTATTTTTTACCCTGCGGCATAAAACCTGAATTGTTCGTTCAATTTCATCTTCCCTTCCAATAACTTCATCATAAACGCCTTTGGAAGCAAGCTGGGTCATATTGGTTGCAAATCTTTTTAAGCCGCCTGAATTATTTGAAGTGTACGGATCCTGTATAGGCGGCGGCACAACCTGAGCAGGCGGGCGTTTTGGAGGATTTACCTTTGCAATATTTTCCAAAAGCTTAAGTCGTTCTACGCCATTTGCCCTTAAAAAATATGAGCAGTAATTCTCCTTTTCATCGAGCATGCTTATAAGAACATCTGTAATATCAATTACATCTGAATTCGAAGTTACACAATGAAAAACAGCCTTGTTCATCATTGTCTGAAAACCGGCAGATTCAACCGGTCCTTTTAAGAATTCAGGATTTGCGTCTTTTGTAATTACAGGTAATTTTGTATTAAGATAATTTATAATATCATCATGAAGGTTTTTTGTAGATGCACCGCTGTTCGCAAGAATATTTTCTACAAATTCAACATTAATAGCAGTTGCAAGAACATGTTCAGGAGTAAAAAACTGATGATTATAATCTTTAGCGACCAGCAAAGATTCAGACAAAATCCTGCTAAGCATTGGACTTATTTTCATTTGTCTGATTGTTGTTCCTCTGTCTTTATTCTGATTACTCAACTTCTACCCTTAACGGAAAACCGTTTTTTCTGGCTACATGCACTGCAAGATTCGTGCGGGAAACAGCAACGTCCTGAGTATAAATTCCCACTACCGAATGACCTTTTTCATGAACCTGAAGCATTAACTCGTGAGCATCTTGTGATGACTTATTAAAAATTGAAACAAGTACATCAACGACAAATTCCATAGTAGTAAAATCGTCATTATAAATAACTACTTTTCGCTCTGGTGGCAAAGCGATTTCGTCTCTGAGAGTTTCTTCTGTACCGTAACCTGTTGAATTATATAATTCTTCGGACATAGTTTAAATATACCATATTTGATGCAAAAAAAGAAGAAAATTTGAATGCATTTTGCTTTAATTTTCATGAAAAAATAATATAATATCTTATGGCTAAAAAGAAATTTAAATTCGGATTAAAAGTTAATCTTGATTCTCCTGTTGCAATTTTTTTTACAGGAATTTGTATTCTCTGCTTTATTCTTGATTATTTTATTCTTAAAGGAAAACTAACGGCTTCCCTAACCTCTTCCCCGACAAATGCGCTGGGAGCACTTCCCTTTGAAATTAAAAACCCGCTTTCCTATTTAAGAATATTCTTTTATGCATTCGGTTTTGAATCTCCTGCCGCATTAATAACCAACCTGATTTTTATTATGCTGCTTGGCCCTGCAATTGAAGAAAGATACGGTTCTATTGTCATAGGAATTATGATGGGAGTTTCAGTCATTTTTTCGGGAGTTTTAAATTCCTGCTTCTGTTCTACAAGCTTAAAAGGCTGTTCAAGCATAATTTTTATGTTGATTTTCCTGAATTCCTTTATGTCCATTACAAAAAAGAAAATTCCGCTTTCGTTTATATTTGTAATTGTTCTATATATAATAAAAGAATTGCTTGAAAAATCATTTCAGCTTACTGCAGCAGAACAGACTCAAACAGTAGAAAAAAGCTTTGAAATTATAAGAATTTTAATCTGCATTGCCGGAGGATTATGCGGAAGCTTACTTGCATTTCTTACTTCTCCAAAAGCACGGGCAGAAAAAAAATATAACAAGGCCGCAAATGAAATTGACTCACAGAGTCCAAGATTTTCAAATAAAACTTACAGCAAAAAAAATAACGATTCCGATGATGATGATGACACAACTGTTGTAGGAACTTTGAGATTTTAGAAATCAGATTTTAAGGTTAAAAAAAGAAGCCGGCTTTTTGCCGGCCTGTAATGTGCTTTCAGTCTCGTATGGACTGGCACTATAATATAGTCTGAATCTTAGCGTTCAGTAGCTTTGAAATGTCTAACGTATTATATAACCTCGACCAGGTTATCTCTCTTTGTCGGAAATTGCATATTGCCTCCCTTTCAAGCAACCGGTGGGCGTCCTCATCTCGCTCCTGGCTACAACTTTATAATAACACAGGTTTTCAATAATGCAAGCAAAAAATTTTTTTTTTTTATAAATTTTTTACATATTCTCCATTTATCAAAGAAAATCCCATTTTTTTAAGATACTTTGAATGTATATTTTGCGTCTTATCCGAAGAGTCTGCATTTTTTACAATCAGTTTTTTAATTCCATTTTGCGCAAGATAATTATACAAATGTTTACCAACAGAACAGTCACGATAAGAAGGCGAAGCATAATCCAAAATAACATTAAGTTCATTTTCTGAAACAAGATTCGCACTTAAAATTCCGGCAGGATTTGAACCGCAGCAAACCATATAATGTTCTTCGGCCATAGAAAGATTAAAATTTTCCGGGAAAAATTTATTTATATCGTTTTTATAAAAAGATTCAAAGTAATTTATAAAATTATCATTTTTGCTGAGTTTTATTACGCTGTATTCTTTTTTGTTTTTAAAAAGATTGTACAGATTAATTACATTTATAATTATAAGGCAAAACTGCATTATGGCTGTTGGATAGGAATGAATTATTAATGCATAAATTGCAAAAATTACGCTTCCGATTGTATTAATTACCCTAAGCTTAATTAACGAAGTCATCAGCATGGAAACGATGACCAAAAAAGATCCGATATAACCGATAAATTCAATAAGTGTGTTAATAGGCATACTTAATTATCGGTAATCTATAAAATCTTTTTAAGAGGTTTTCCTACGATTGAAATTACCGGTCCAAGTAAAAAAGACATTGCAATAGAACCAATTATAGAACCCTGAATTTCTCCGTTCAGTTTTCCTGCAACCACTCCAATTCCAACAGCAGAAAAATCAAACAGAATCCTTATTATAAAAAACGGAACCTTATGAATCCAGCCGCTTATAATTACAGGCATTGCATCGTAAGGTGCAACTCCCATCTGAGCGTTCATATAAATTGCCGCAACAAAAACAAACAGTAAAAGAGTAATTATAAAAATTGCCAGCCTTAATCCAAAACTTCCCTGAACTAAAATTTCTGCAAAACCAATATTCTTCCATATTAAACGGCATAAATCTATTACATAACCGATTAAAATCATGTTTGCAAGAGTACCAAAGCCAATCATTTGAGCACCAAAGATAAAAGTAAAAACAAGCATAAGTCCGTAAACCAGAACCTCTGTGTTTCCAAGGCCCCAGTTTAATGCAGCAGAAATATTTAAATTCATAAAGCTTGCAGGATCTGTTCCCCAGCCAATTTCTACAAGAATTGAAACAAAAACGCCCATTAAAATAACGGCGGGAAGCATAAATGCAAGACGCTTGCCAAAATTCGGAACTATAAACTGCTTGAATGAAAATTTCATAAGAACTCCAGCGCAAAGAATAATTATGGAGTATAGTAAGAAAAAAACACTTACACAAGACAATTAAATGTCATTTCAGACTCAATTATAAAACCGCGCCTCAATTTGACAATATTGACAAAAATGTCATAATAAATTAAGGTTTAATTATCTTCATATTATATGGTATAATCATTCAATTTAATTTGCCGAATTAATTCAGGCATACAAGGAGAATTTTGAATGTCTCAACGAAGAGTTGTTGTTACCGGATTAGGCTGCGTTTCTTCTGTAGGAAACGACGTTAAAACAGCATGGGAAAATGTTAAAAACGGAAAAAGTGGAATTACAAATATTACACTTTTTGACGCTTCACAGCACCAGGTTCAGATTGCCGGTGAAGTTAAAAATTTTGATATAAACAATTACGGCGTAGACCGTAAGCTTGCCCGCAAAATGAGCCGAATGAGCAAATTCCTGCTTGCATCAAGTATTGAAGCCGCAAACGATGCAGGATTAAATGCAGAAAATCTTAAAGATGAAAAAGCCGGAATTGTTACCGGTGTTGGAATTGGTCTTTCTGATGATTTGGAAACTGCTTATAAAAAATATCTTGATCCTGCAAGCGGAGTAAACCGAATTCCGCCTCTTACAGCACCTTTTGTTTTGAATAACGAAGCAGCTGCCGGAGTTGCAATGCACTTTCAGATTTACGGACCTTCATGGACACTTTCTACTGCATGCGCTTCCGGAACAGATTCTTTAGGATTATCACTTGACATGATTCGTTCCGGCCGCCTTGATATCTGTTTTGCAGGCGGAGTAGATGCAAACATTACAGGATTTAATATTGGTTGTTACCAGGCACTCAGTGCTTTAACAAATAAATTTAACGATGCACCTGAAAAAGCAAGCCGCCCGTTTGATAAAGAACGCAGCGGTTTTGTTATGGCAGAAGGTTCTGCTGTTTTAATTCTTGAAGAATATGAGCATGCTAAAGCACGCGGTGCAAAGATATATGCTGAAGTTGCAGGATATGGAGCAAGCTCTGATGCTTACCATATTACAGCGCCACGCGAAGACGGAAGCGGCGGTGCACTTGCAATGAAGCGTGCTTTTGAAGATGCAGGAATGAAGCCTGCGGAAGTTCAGTATTACAATGCACACGGAACTTCTACTTCTGCAAATGATTCTGCAGAAACAGCAATGATTAAAGCTGTATTCGGCGAAGATGCAAAGAAACTTCACATTTCTTCTACAAAAAGTGAAATTGGCCACATGGTTGGTGCAGCTGGTGCAATTGAAGCAATTATGTGCATTAAGGCAATGGAAGAAAATTTTGTTCCGCCGACAATTAATCTTGATGAGCCAGACTTAGAGCATGGCTGTGATCTTGATTACACACCTAACAAGGGTGTTGCTTGTGAAATTAATGCTACTGCCAGCTGTTCACTCGGCTTTGGTGGTCATAACGGATGTATAATTCTCAAGAAAATATAGGGGTAAAAAAATGATAATCAAACCAATGGTTCGTTCTAACATGTGTCTTAACGCTCATCCACTTGGATGCGCTAAGGAAGTTGAAAATCAGATTGCTTATGTAAAAGCACAGAAAGCAAAGCGCGGAACAAAGAATTTGAAGGAAGGCGGAAACGGTCCTAAATTTGTTCTTGTACTTGGATGTTCTACAGGTTACGGATTGGCTAGCCGCATTTCTGCTGCATTTGAATATGGCGCAGATACAATCGGTGTTTCTTTTGAAAAGGCCGGCACAGAAACTAAAGGCGGTACTCCAGGATGGTACAATAACCTCGCATTCGACCGCGCCGCTAAAGCAGAAGGTTTGTTCACAGAAACTTTCTCTGCAGATGCTTTCAGTCACGAAACTCGCAAAATGATTATTGACGAAGCAAAGAAAGCCGGCAAGAAGTTTGACCTTATCGTTTACTCACTTGCTTCTCCTGTTCGCTCTGATCCTGATAAGATTGATCCTAACAGCGACACTGGCGCACATGTTTTGTACAAATCTGTAATTAAACCAATTGGTAAAACATACGCAGGTCTTGGAATTGATATTCTTACAGACACACTCAAGGAGTCTGCTGCTGAACCTGCAAACGAAGATGAAATTGCAAACACTGTAAAAGTAATGGGTGGTGAAGACTGGCAGCTTTGGATTGACCAGCTTGCTGCTGCAGGTGTTCTTGCTGAAGGCTGCCGTACAGTTGCATATTCATACATTGGACCGGAATTGAGCCACGCAATTTACCGCGACGGAACAATCGGTCAGGCTAAAAAACACCTTGAAGCTACCGCGCATACATTGAATGAAAAGCTTTCTAAGGAACTTGGCGGTGCTGCTTACGTTTCTGTAAACAAGGGACTCGTAACCCGCTCTTCTGCAGTTATCCCAATCATTTCACTTTATCTTTCTATTTTGTTCAAGGTTATGAAAGCTAAGGGAACTCACGAAGGATGTATCGAACAGATGGAACGTCTTTTTGCTGAACGCCTTTACACAGGTGAAAATGCATCTGCCGGTAAAGTTCCAGTTGATGAAGAAAACCGCATCCGCGTTGATGACTGGGAAATGCAGGCTGATGTTCAGGCCGAAGTTGATAAGCTTATGGCAAAAGTAAACAACGACAACATCAAAGAAATCTGCGACCTTGAAGGCTACAAGCACGACTTCTACGCAACAAACGGTTTCGACATTGCAGGAATTGATTATTCCGCTGATGTTGCAAGAATGGATGTAATCTAGTAAAACAGTGAAAAAACACTTTACTAAAAGCCACTTTCGTGAACGGAGGTGGCTTTTTTTGTTTGAGCAGGATTTTGAGGATTGTACGATATCGTTCAGGCTTGATACTCTTTATCTTCCTTATGAAAGTTTCCCTGACAAGGCAATAATTGAATAATCCCTGAACACCTTCAGCGTTAAAGGGCATTTAAAACGAAACAGGCTTCCGTGCGCGGAAGCCTGGCTTGTTAAACCATTACATTCAAGCTGCAACGGTTATAATAATTCGTAACTCAATAAACTAAGTTACGATCGTTGTTAGTATTCGTAAACGTATTCAGCCATGAAAATCAAATCGTTAATTACTGTTCCGAATTTTTCTGAAACTTCATAATCTGAAATTCTTGCTACGTTACCACTGTTATCATATTTTAACAAAAGTCGTTTTGAAACCTGCTTAGCATCATCATAAGTTGTTATTTCGTTCAAAACGCCGTCTGAACCGTAGCGGAACACTTTCTGGCTGTAAGCATTTTCAAATGAACTGTAAGTTGAAATTGTTTCGATATTTCCATTTTCTGTATATGTATAAGTGTACTGCTCGCTTAATCCGCCGTTTGCAAAATATTCAGAAACTGTTTCGCATTTTCCTGCAGCATTATATTTATATGTTGTTTTCCAAACTAAAACACCATCACCGTTATAAGAAGATTCATCTACCAAAAGTTTATTTTCGTAAGTAAAGATTGTTCTTCCCTTTAAGCTGTTCAATGCATCGTATTCTGAAACATCAATTTTTAATCCGTCTTTATATGTAGTTATGCTTTTCCATACGATAACGCCTTCGGCATCTGTACAAATCTGTTCCTTCAAACGATTATCTTCATCGTAAACAGAATTAATTTTATTAAGCACAACGTCTTTGGCACTCAATTCTGAAGATTCTACTTCGAGGCCCTTTTCATCAAATGTGTGGGAAAATTTTACGCTTGGTGTACGGAAATAATTGCCGAATTTAGAAGCAATTGAATATTCTGTTTTAGTATAACTCTTTACATTTCCTTTTATTGGCGCATATGTCATAATTTCATCTGCAAACAATGCACATCCAATAAAAAATACCAACGCTAAAATAACTGACTTTTTCATCTTTCCTCCTACAACTCCATGCGGCAGTCGCGCAAGGAAATTGCAAACAAAATTGATTGTCTCGACTTACTTTTGCAAGTAATTACGATATTATATATTATTATCGGATAATGTATATCGGAAGTTTACTCTAAGTTGAAAGGCCGGTTACATTTTTTATAAGACCGTTTTGCGAGGTTTTTAATGACAGATATCCAATGGAAGAATTTTTGCTGCTTTAAAGATGAATTTTATGAATATGTAAATTCCATAAAAAATAAATATCCTCAATTAAAAGAGCTGCAGACCGAAGCAGCTAAAATTGCAAAAACTCCGGACTATAGTTTTGAAAATCCAATTGTTTATAACCGCGCCCTGGATGAAGTGCAAAAAGCTGATGACATAAAATTAATTGTAATTGGAGACAATCCCGGAAAAAATGAACAGTTAACCTGCAATTGCCGCTATCTGGTTGGTCAGGCCGGCAAAATAGCAGAAGGCTGGTTCAAAAAGAATCCTGATTTCAATATTGATTTTAGAAAGAACGTAATTATTTTAAATAAGACTCCAATTCACAGCGCAAAAACTTCGCAGCTGAATATTATTTCCAGACTGGGCGGAAAAGAAATCTCCGACTTAATTGAACAAAGCCAAATCTGGATGGCAGAACACACGGCAAAGCTTCATATGGAACTGTACGATAACTCTCTTCCTGAACTCTGGCTTGTCGGCTATGCAGAATTAAAAGGAAAAGGAATCTTTACCAAATATAAAGAAAAATTATTCAACACTTATACTAAGTCAGATTCACAGGCAATGGCAGCAAATAATGCCTGGAATTCAGTTTATGTTTTCCAGCATTTTTCCATGAACAGATTCACAATAGACTTTAATGATTTTCTTAAAAATAAAATCACCTCGCAAAACTCAACTTCCGCAGATCTCCGTAAAAATCCTGCTGAACTTTGGAATGAACTTCACAAGCTCGGCGAATTTCATAAATCAGAAATTTTCTCATAAAGAAATGTATTAACGACAGATTTTATGATAGAATAAAAACCATGAAAAAGCTTTTTATTGTTGGTAGTGGTGTGTCTGGACTTGCAGCTGGAGTTTATGCGGCTAAATCCGGATTTGATGTTACTGTTTTTGAACAGCATAATACTTTTGGAGGCCTTTCTACAGGCTGGAGCCGAAAAGGATATTTTTTTGAAGGCGGAATGCACTGGCTTACCGGCTCCGGAAAAGATTTCCCGCTGAATGAAGTCTGGCACGAAGTTGGAGCCCTTCAGGAAAACAATCCTATAGAAAACAGAGATCCGCTATACACGGTTTTTGATGGAAATAAAAACTTAAGGCTGTTCCGTTACCTTGATGAAATGAGGGATGAACTTCTCGCTTATTCACCGGAAGATAAAAAGGTAATTAATAAAATGTACCGCCACATAAAAGCATTTTCTCATTTTTTTCTTCCTGTTTTTGATGTAAGAGGCTGTAAATGTAAAACTCCTTATAAACCGGATTATATCAGATTAATGAAAATGCTTCCGGCAGTTTTACTTGTTCCAAAACTTATGAAAACTTCTTACATAGACTATGTTGGAAAATTCAAAAATGAAAATATAAAGCACCTTCTTATGAGTGTAATCGGTTACCGTTATAATGCGCTTTCGTTTATTTATACGCTCGGTTCTTTTGCAAGCGGCGACTGCGGATATCCACATGGAGGTTCCATAAGACTTGTAAAAAACATGGCAGAAACTTTCGAAAAACTCGGAGGAAAAATCTGCTATCGCACAAAGGTTGAAAAAGTTGTAGTAGAAAACGGAATTACTAAAGGAATAATTACAAAAGACGGATTTTTAGAAGCCGATGCCGTAATTGTTTCTCAAGATACAAGAAACGCTATAGATACACTTTTTGAAGAACCGATTCATTGTAAATGGGCAGAAAAAATGCGAACTAATCTTATCGGCGAGCAGAATATGTTTATTTGCCTTGGTGTAAAAGCAGATTTATCAAAGCTTCCATACAGCTGTATTCTTCCGCTTGAAAAACCACTTGAATATGCGGGCTTAAAATTCAATGAAATAAGAATTAATAATTATGCAAACTATAAAGACCATTCTCCGGAAGGCTGCACTGCCCTAACCTGTCTTTTAATCGGCGACAGTTATGATTTCTGGAAAAAAGCAAAAGAAGACGGTACCTATAAAGATAAAAAGGCTGAACTTGCAGAGCTGTTTGTAGACGCTGTTTCTAAATTCATACCGGAAGTAAAGGAATATCTTGAAGTTACCGACGTTTCAACTCCGCTTACTTATGAGCGTTACTGCAGTTCATATAAAGGAAGCTGGATGAGCGTCTGGACAAAATACGGACGTCAGGATGATTATCCGCAGACAGTTCCTGGAATTTCAGGTTTATATTTTGCGGGACAAAGAATCTTTATGCCGGGCGGCCTCCCTATCGCATGCTATAGCGGAAGACAGGCTGCTCAGCTTTTATGCCGCGACACAAAGACCGTATTTGTACGCTGAATTTAGAGACATTATCTTTTGGCAGTCATTTGACGATAATAAACTACTGTGATATAATTGAAAGGTGAAAATTTATGCTAAAATCCTATTTTAGCTGGTTTTCTATTGGATGGGATTAATGTCTAAAACTCAGAAAGCTTTAAAAAAAGCTGAAAAACAATTTGCCTCAAATGTCAGCCATGGTTTCAGGGCTTTTTGCAGCTCTATCGGCCGTTTTTTTGTGCGCATATTTAAGGTTTTTGACAGAAAACTCACAATTATGATTGTTCCGCATTCGCAGAATAAGGTTATAAACTTTCAGACTAACGTATTTGCTCTTCTTTTAGGATTTTTAATTGCAATCGGCGTTTTATCTTCATTCTTCTATTTCAACCGCCATTCAATTTCTGCAAACAGAGAAATAGCAAATCTTACAACACAAAACAGAGAAACACTTGCCAGCCTTGATGAACTTCGAGATGAAAATGCAAATTTATTCCAGGCTGCAAAAAGATTCCAGACTTCACTTTCGCAGAGTCTTTCTTTACTTGGAATTGAACAGGTTTCTAACAATTCAAACAGATCAGCTTCAAACAGCGACTTAGCTTCGCTTTTTACATCTTCAGAAATGGTTCAGGGAACTTCTAAAGAAGTTGCAGAAATTAAAGAGCTTACAACTTATCTTGAAGATGCAGTAAAACCAATTGAACAGGTTGGTAAGATTCTTAAGACACAGCAGAACTTATTTACCGAAATTCCAAGTATCTGCCCTGTTCAGAATCCTAACTACCATATTTCCATGGCTTTTGGACCAAATGTTCACCCTCTGCAGGGTAACTGGTATATTCACAAAGGACTGGACTTTTCTACCTATCGTTCCGGCGATGACGTAGTTGCAACTGCCTCTGGAAAAGTCGTAACCGTAACCTTCGATAACAGCTTTGGTAACTATGTAATTATTCAGCATAGTCACGGAATGTATACAAGATATGCTCATCTTCTTCGTGCAAATGTAAAAAGAGGACAGGTTGTTTCTCAGGGCGAAGTAATTGGAAAAATAGGTAAC
This sequence comes from uncultured Treponema sp., assembly GCA_947165795.1. The sequence continues at coordinate 9,635 of CAMVBP010000007.1, read as the reverse complement.
ACTGGTATTTCTACAGGTCCTCATCTTCACTACGAAGTTCATATCGGTTCAGATGTAGTAGATCCTGCAAAATACATCAATTTAAATCTGGCAAAATAAATTATGGCTTTAAGAATAGATGATATTTCAATCAACACAATTTTAGGAAAGGGAACTTCCATTTCCGGAGATATAAAAGTTAACGGTTTTGTTCGTGTAGACGGCGATATAAAAGGAAATTTAGAAACCGACAGCAATGTTATTGTCGGAGAAAATTCAAGAATTCAGGGAAACGTTAAATCAAAAACAATAATAATCGGCGGAATAATTTTAGGAAATGTTTTTGCAACAGACAACATAAAATTACTTTCGGGTGCAGTTGTTATTGGCGATTTAATTTCTCATAAAGTTCAGATTGAAGATTCGGCCGTAATTCACGGACACTGCATTTCGCTCAAAAATGATGAGCTTTTTGACCAAACAAGCAATGACTACCTTCAGAAAAAAGCAATTAAAGACAGGATTTTAGTTTAATGCCGGAAATCGACCCTTTAGGAACAAATTTCTATTACTCAGGTGTTCAAAATGCATCAAAAGAAAATGTTCATAAAAAGGAAAAATCTGAAGAACTAAAAAGCACAAGAAAAACTAAATTTGCAGATTTACTGAATAAAACCGATGAACCTGAACCGCAATTTTCGGCAATCGGGCTTCCTCCGGAAATTCTTAAAATGCCGTTTGACGACGCTGTAATTTATTTAAAAGACAACGTCGATTTAGCAGGAAATGACCTTTCGGAACAAGTTAACACCGAAAACATTCAGAAATTTAAACAGGCAGTTTCTAATTTTGTAAAATTCATAGTGATGAATAATTATCAGGTTTCTTCAAAACGAAAGCAGCGCATGGGCCACGATTTAACGGTGCCATCCAGAACAAAATTCTTTTATTCAACCTACTCCATTCCGCCGCATAAAGCAGATCCAAAATATCAGATAGAAGTTATAAACAAAAAAATAGATGAACTTACGAGATATACATTGCAGAATCAAATGGACAATTTAAAAATCCTTGCCCAGGTAAATGAAATAAAAGGGCTTATAGTAGACTTGATGTCTTCATAATTCGTGATGTATAATAAAATTGATATTAAAAAAATCTTGAAAAAATTCGTAATACGAAAATAAGGAAAATATGAGCGATATATTCGAAACAGATATAGATAACGAAGACGAAAATCTTGAAGCATTGGAAGATTCAGACATCAGTTCTGTCGAATCAGAAAATTTAGATTTTGATTTTCCTCTTTACTGCACAAAATTAGATTATTCATGCGAAACAATTTACGCAAAAACTCCGGAAAAAATGACTTTAAAAGCTGGAGATTTTGTAATTCTTCCTACACGTTATGGAAAAGATATGGCGAGAGTTCTTGGCTGCAGTAAAAAGCCAATGGGAATTAAACAGGCCGATATCGTAACCATTGAACGCAAAGCTTCTGAAGAAGATTTAAAAAGAAAAAAAGAGCTTGAACAGAAAGAAAAAGACGCATTTCCAATTTTTAAGGAAAAAGTTGCCCTGCACAAGCTTGATATGAAGCTTATTCAGACACATTTTCTTTTTGAAGAACAGAAAGCATTATTCTTCTTCAGTTCTGATTCGCGCGTAGACTTTAGAGACCTTGTAAAAGACCTTGTTGCCGTTTTCCGCCTTAGAATTGAATTAAGACAGATTGGTGTCCGCGACGAAGCAAGAATTACAGGCGGACTTGGAGTCTGCGGAAGAGCATTCTGCTGCCACGGCCTTTCAGATAAACTCAAGCCTGTTTCTATAAAAATGGCAAAAGATCAGAATCTTTCATTAAATTCCATGAAAATTTCCGGCCAGTGCGGAAGACTTTTATGCTGTCTTTCTTATGAATTCGACTGGTATAACGAAGCCAGAAGAAACCTCCCGGGTGAAGGAATTAGAATTCACTACGACGGAACAGATTTTAGAATTACAGAAGTGAATCCGCTTACTTCCATGATAAAAATGATCGGTGAAGACGGCCGACTTCTGGAAGTAAATGCAAAAAGATTCTACAAAGACAACAATAAGTGGAAGATTAATTAAGCAATATCTGAACCAAAATTGTTTAATTTACGCATTTTTCTTCGTAAAAGCTGCTCAAATTAAAATTTTGACTTTATAACTTTACTATGTTATATTTAAAGTAATCACATCTTACAGGAAGTTCAGCCATGAAGTTTTTTGATACTCATGCCCACATCGGGCTTATATACGATGATCCTATTGAACAATTACGCGTAATTCAGCAGGCAAAGCAGGCTGGAGTTATGAGAATTGTTTGTATAAATAATAGTCTCTATGATTTCAATAAGGTTTATGCAAACCTTAAATCTGTTAATGGAATTTATTATGCAGTTGGTGTTGCACCTTCAGAAGTAACAAATCCTGGCGCAGACTGGATTAACACAGTAGAAAAAGGTCTGGAACTTCCAAATGTTGTTGCAGTTGGAGAAACAGGTCTGGACTATTTTAAACAGTTTGGCGATAAGCGTTCTCAGATTGAACTTTTTATTACTCAGCTTGAACTGGCTCAGAAGCATAATCTTCCTGTTATTATTCATAACAGAGATGCAGGCAAGGATTTATATGATGTTTTAACTGAGCGAATGCCGGACAAAGGAGCTATTTTACACTGTTATTCAGAAGATGCAGCCTTTGCAAAAAAGTGCCTCGATAAAAATATATGGTTTTCTTTTGCAGGAAATCTTACTTATCGCAACGCTAGAAATTTACATGAAACAGTTTTGAATATTCCTGTTGATAGAATTCTTCTGGAAACAGAAAGTCCATTTATGATTCCTGCAGAATTCCGCGAGAAGAAGAGAACCATGCCGGCTTATCTTCCTTCTACAGCACGTTTTTTAGCAGAAATGCTTGATATGGATTTGGAAGTTCTTAGCGAACAGCTTTGGAAAAACAGCTGTAAGGCTTTCAATCTTCCGGAATAGCGCTGGTTGAGCCTGACAAAGCCTGAATAAGGCCGCTGGCGTCCGTTTATGGCAGATTTATATCATCCGGTAAAAATTGGAAATGTCTCTTTAAAAGGAAATCTGTTTCTTGCGCCCGTAGCAGGTTACAGCGACAGTGCATTCCGTTCCGTTTGTATAGAAAACGGAGCCTGTTTTACCTATACAGAAATGGTAAGCGCCGAAGCATTGGTCCGCAAAAACCTTAAAACAGAAATTCTTATGCACCGCGCCTATAATGAAAAAGCCTATGCCGTTCAGATTTTTGGCGGCGATGAAGATATTATGGCACAGGCTGCACAAATTGTCCTTGAAAAAACACATTGCGAGGTTATTGATATAAACTGCGGCTGCCCGGTTCCAAAAATTATAAAAACTGGAGCAGGTTCTGCACTTACCCGCGACCCGGACAGATTATATAAGATAGCAGGCGCCGTAGTAAAAGCCTGTGGCGGCAAAGACGGCATTCCGGTTACGGTAAAAATTCGTTCGGGCTGGGAACAAAAGCAGATAACCTGGAAGGAAGCGGCTCAGGCTGCACTCGAAGCCGGAGTAAGCGCCATTACAATTCACCCGAGAACAAGAGCGCAAGGATACGAAGGCCATTCAGACTGGCAGATAATGAAAGACCTTGTCGATTATGTAAAAAATCAGGCAGACGACAGCAGAAAAATTCCAGTTTTTGGTTCCGGAGACTTATTCAAGCCCGAAGATGCAAAAAGAATGCTGGAACAGACTGGTGCAGATGCAGTTATGTTTGCGCGCGGCGCTATGGGAAATCCGTTTATATTTAGAGATGCCGTACATTTATTAACAGAAGGTAAATATTCACCGGTTCCTCCAGAAGAAAGAATTAAAACAGGTTTTGCAGAACTCAACAGACTTGTAAAAGAAACTTCAGAACAGCATGCCTGCCTTGAAATGCGAAAAAGATTTGCAGCCTACTCTAAGGGAATAGAAGGCGGAGCTGCAATACGCGCAAAAATTGTTCATGCCTCTACAGTTCAGGATTACGTTGATATTTTTAGTTTTATTGCAAATTTCTAATAAATCAAGTATAATATTTTAATGGTGTTTTGCTGTGTACCACCTATATTTAAAAACTGCACGAAAAAATGAGTTTATTTCAAGTCATTTCAGAATTTTTTGATTCTATTTTTCATAAATCCTCACCTGAAGTACAAAAAAAGCAGTTATTAAAAAAATTTGAAGCGCAGTTAAAAGAAATGCGGCCTGTTCTATGTAAAAACGGAATGCTGCAGCCAAATTTCGGCGAAGCTATTTTTGCATTATATAAAAACACACTTCCTTTAGACCGTCTTTTTTTAGCAACAGTTTCTCCAAACGACGTATTAAGACAGCACAGATTTGAAGCACAGCTTATTATTACAGCTTATTCACCGCAGGAATTGCAGCTTTTAAATAAAATTTCTTATGAATCACGTAAGGAAGAAGCTCAAAGCGATATTGCAAACCTTGACCGCGTTTTTGCACGACAGCGAAAAACAATGGAAACCTTATTAAGGGACCTTAATACAGAAAAATTCAAAAAAATGGATCAGGATATTTTAAACCTGCGCCAGTTTGTTGAATTCTGTCACTACGGTTTTGTTCCGTTTTTGCAGTCTTTTGATTCAAATTTTATTCCTGCAGATTTTTCTTATATGCCTTCTTATTCAGAGGTTTCTGCAAGCCGTGCACTTAATCTTCTGGAAGACTTGTACTATCAAACTGCAGGCTTAAGAATTGATACAGCCCTTGCCGATGCAGTTTTAGCACTCGCAGAACTTAAAAAAGGAAATGAACTTTCAGATACAGAAAGAAGCAATTACCTTGGAAATATCAAGAAAATCAATTATGTGCTGAACAGAATCCTTACAAAGCAGAATCTAAAATTATTAATTCAGGTAAGCCATTCCGACGAAAATTTTGAACCAAGCAAGGCCAATTATTCCGGCTCACCGCGTCAGGATTTTGCAAATATGATTCAGGAACGCTATAATTCCGACGACCAGAAAATCAAATCAGAAATTCAGGAATCTACAATTTCAGATGAAATTCAGGAATTGTTTGGAGAAGCACCTCTGGAAGAGCTTTCTGCTTATAATCAGACATACAATAATATGCTCCAGAACGAAACTCCATCATCATTTAAATGGATTCTTCCATTACGAATTTTAAAGACCTTCCTGCATATTTATCTTCCGGCCGGTGTAAAAAGCCTGTTAAATGACCTTGTTATAGAAGGATTTTTTAATAATCCAACATATAAATCTAGTTTTTCATCTCAGGTATACGCAGTTATTAATGCAGAAGATGAATTTAACGCTTTTGAAGAATCATTCAAGCAGGATCAGAGAAACAACATTGCAATGCTTGAAAGTTATATAAAAGACAGTAAGAGAAATAAAGATTTTATTTCGCGCCTTGATAAAATGGTTACTTCTATAAATGAAGAAGCTCACGACGTTTTGCAGTCTATTTGTACGAATTTATGGTCTCTTTTTAAGGCTTTGGATGATATTGTTGCAGATGCAAAGAAGCCTTCAAGCGAATTAATTTCAAATTTAAAGGTTTTGATGTTTTCTTCGCGAAACAGGGATAATTCTAACTTCCTTGAATCACATTACGAAAATTGGAACATTTTTTTTGAAATTATGAAAAACTATGTTATAATAAATAGTGGTGATATGTCACATGAGTAATACTAAGGCAGGAACCAAAACTAAAACAACAAAGGCTAAAAAAGATTCTCATAAAAAGAATACAGCACAGACTGCTTTAGAGCAGACATTGCAATATGAAAAACAAATTTACGACCTGGAACAGCTTCTTGATATTGCAAAGTCTTTCTGTCAGAACATTGATTTTACAAACCTTCTTGAATCAATCGTATATGTTTGTATGGCTCAAATGCATGTTCTTGGAACAGAAATTTTTGTACGTGACTTAATTACCAATGAAGTTTTAAAACTCGAAACAAGCAAAGATAATTTTGAAAAACCTTTGGAAATTCCTATTTCTTCAGATATCGCAACTATTCTTCTTCAGCAGGCAAAACCTGTTACACTTGATGAATTAGAGCGCGATATAAAAGATTCTGAATATCTTGATGTTATAAGACAGCTGAATCCAACTTTAATTATTCCTTTAATTCAAAAGAATCACTTAAATGGTATTCTTGTTTTACAGGAACGAATTGCAATTGAAGACGATACAACCTACACAGATTATGAAAAAGATCAGATGATGTCTATCGCATCTCTGGCTTCTGTTGCAATCAATAATGCTGTTCTTTTGGAAACCGCCTCTACCGATATGATGACGCATTTAAAGATAAAATATTACTTCTTTAACATGCTCACCGAAGCAATTGATAATGCCTTCTTACAGAATCAGAATCTTTCTATTTTAATGTTTGATATTGACTTTTTTAAGAAATTCAACGATACATACGGTCATGAATGCGGAGACTTTGTTCTTATAAACGTTGCAGATTTAATCCGCAAAAATCTCCGCGAAACAGATATGGCCTGTCGTTACGGTGGAGAGGAATTTACCGTTTTATTGAATGATACAGGAAAAGAAGATGCAATGCTCGTTGCAGAAAGAATCCGTTCTGCTATAGATGAACACGATTTCCATTATAACGGACAGCATCTTCATGTAACAATTTCGGTTGGTGTTACTGTTTTTGACGCAGAAAAGAATTTAGTAAAATCTCCGAATGAACTTGTAAATCAGGCAGATCAGGGACTTTATCTTTCAAAAAATAACGGCAGAAATATGGTGACTTACTTTGACCCTAAAAAATAAATTCTTCAGAAAACCGTTTAAATATACATTTTTTAATGCAACGATTGTAATAGCACTTATAAACATTGCTATTTATTCAATCAGTTATATAAGACCGGAATTATATAATTATATATATCAGTATTGCGGATTATCAGTGCTTGTCATAGATAAATATCACTTTTACTGGCAGTTTTTTACCTACATGTTCGTTCACGGAAGCTTTCAGCATGTTTTTCTGAATATGCTCGGATTCGTTATGTTTGGACTTACAATCGAAAAAGCCATAGGTTCCAGAGAATTCCTGCTTTTTTATTTTTTGTGCGGAATTTTAAGCGGCATTTTATCTTATTTTGTATATAAATTCACAAATAACTATTATTCTATCCTTATTGGAGCCAGTGGCGCTGTTTATTCAATTTTATTTGCATATGCAGTATTTTTCCCGCGCTCTATAATTTATCTCTGGTGGGTAATTCCTGTTCCTGCGCCGGTTATGGTTATTCTTTACACTATAATTGAATTGGGAAGCCAGATATTCTACATAAATTCCGGAATTGCTCATTTTACACATCTTTTTGGATTTTTGACCGCTTATCTTTATTTTGTTATAAGAATGGGAATTCATCCGATAAAAGTATGGAAGGGATTAAAATAACAATTAATGCGAAAATTAAAGCTTTTAATTATTTCTATACTATTATTATCTGATTTTTCTTTTGCACAAACGCCGTCTGTAATAAGAAATATTAGAATTCCTCTTTGGGCAGAACTGGATGCATATCCAGGCTTTTTTGACGAAAATCAGGAAGAAATTACGGAACAGACTGATCTGGAAGAAGGAATTTACGATTATCCGATTAATTCAATTAAGGAAGTTGCCCCTTTTTTAATTAATGGAATGGTATACGGCTGGTCTTTTACATATACACCTTCAGACAAGGCCCGCGACGTTGATGAATATCTTGAAGTAACTGAATTATATGATCAGAGCTTTATTTTAGCTGGAATTCATTATGCGTCTCCGTGGATTCAGAATAACAGATTCAACTGCTGGTGTGAATTTTCCCGAAACGAAGCGCAGATTCAATATTATAATTTATGGAATTCCATACAGAATCCGGTAATTCATGGGCGCGGATATGGAGATTTAAAGCTTGGCTTTGAAGGTTTACGAGAGGCCGCAGAGGATGCTTTAAAAGAAGCCGTCCGTTCATATTATAGAAATTTAATTAAAAACAAACCGAAGGAAATTTCCGGGAAAGTTTTAATCAAAAATCAACCTACAATGGGAATAGATTCCGGAAGATATGTTATTAACCTTGATTTTTTTCTAGAATGTGATAGAATAATAGAGTATAAATCTTTTTAACTTCAAGATAATGATAATGTAACTTTATTTCAAACTTGTTGTTAAATAATCAAATTAGAAACTAAAAAAAATACACATTTTTGGTTTTTAAATAATCATTTTTTCGATTTTCAGGAGTATGCTATGAAAAAGATAATATTTTTTCTTTCAATTATGATAGTAACTGCATTTTCTTTATGTGCTGCACCAGTCGCAGATGAAGACTTGGAAAAATATGAAGAAACAAAACTTCAGACAACAACAATTATTCCAGAAAATCAGCATTGTACAGATAAGAATGCAAGCGTAAAAATTGAATACAACCCAATGTATGATGAAGTAAGAATTTATTATGAAACTCTTTACGTTACATACGACAAGGGAGAAGCAATGAATACAGTTATGGCTTGTCTTTTGGACTTCCAGAAAGATAATCAGTATTACAGCTACAATTATCTTAAACGCGATTCTGAAAGATACTTCCGTGATGAACGCGGTCAGAGAAAAGCTCAGTATTCTGCATATCTGAAATTTAACAGATAAAATTCTCTACCCTATTTAATTTTTATTCAAAATATTATAAAATATAAGCCGACAGATTAATCTGTCGGTTTATTTTTTTATAGGATTTACAAAAATGGACGTAAAAAACATCATTAAAAATCTTCATCCGCTTGAAATTAAGGTTTTGTTAAAGTATTCAGACAAGGATGAACTTACATCAGAAAAACTCCAGAAGGAACTGGAATATAAGGAAGGTCATGCTAACCAGGCATTCTCATGGCTTTCTGGAAAGGAACTTCTTAAAGAAATCCGCCGTACACCACATACATTCTTTGAAATTACAGAAATGGGCCGCAAGCTCGCTGAAACAGGTACTGTAGAAGAGCGCATGGTAAACTTCCTTAAGGATAAGGGTGCTCACACTATGCCGGAAATTGCTGCAGGAGTTGGTCTTGAGCAGAAGGATGTTGGTTCTGCTTTTGGTCCTCTTGTAAAAGACGGCGTTCTTAAAATGAATGCAGAAAAGAAGGTTGAATACACTGGTGCGGCTCTTCCTGAGCGCATTAAGGCAACTATGGACCTTGTAAAAAAGGCAATTTCTGCAGAAGGCGGTCTTCTTAATAAAGATGATTTGAGTGCTGCAGAAGTTTCTGCTATGGACGGCCTTGCTAAGAAGCGTGGTGCTGCAGATTCTCCATTTAAGATGATTGAGCGTGAGACTGTATTCTACAAGCTTCAGAGCGGTTTTGAAGCTGTTCGCGATGCTCTTAAGAGTGCCGGAGTTACAGGTAACGAAATTGGAGAAATTACTCCAAAGATGCTTTCTTCTGGCGAGTGGAAAAACGGTACCTTCCGTGGTTACAACATTGCAATTCCACCTGCACGTATTATTCCTGGCCGCACAAACCCATATGTTCAGTTCCTTGAGTCTGTAAAAGACAAGCTTTGTTCTCTTGGTTTCCAGGAGT
>CAMVBP010000006.1 GCA_947165795.1 uncultured Treponema sp. | reverse complement strand
TTTTCTGATTTAGTAAGGTTTGATTCGGAAGCAATTTCTTCTTTTGGTGCACTTGCGCAGGAAATAATCAGATTAAAAGAAATTGCCAGGCAAAACAGGAAAAAAAATTTTTTCATAAAACTCCCTCTTTTTATTTTAGCACTTTTTGCTGCTAAAGCGTGCCTCAGCATATTTATCTTTCTAAAACAAGTCTTCCGTCTATAAACAATCCTTTTACGCAACCGGTTAATGTTTTTCCTTCAAACGGAGTTGCTTTTCCCTTGCTGTAAAAAACTTCGCTATTAACAGTCCATTGTTCATCCGGATCAATTAAAGTAAGGTCGGCGTCGTATCCGGTTTGCAATAAGCCTTTATTAAGACCGAGAATTCTTGCCGGATTAGCAGACATCAATTTACTCAAAAGGCAAGGATTCATTCCAAAGTCTTTAACAAGTACTGTGTTTGCTACGGCAAAAGCTGTTTCTTCACCAGTAAAACCTGGTGCACCATTTGCTTTGTCTTCCAAAGTGTGTGGAGCATGGTCTGTAGAAATTACATCGGCAGTTCCATCAAAAAGTCCCTGAATTAATGCAAGGCGGTCTTCTTCGCTTCTAAGAGGAGGATTTACCAGAGCGCGGATATACGGTTCTTTTGTTCCGCAGAGTGCCAGATGATGAGGAGTTACTTCGCAGCTTACTTCAAAAGTTCCTGTTTTTTTGGAGAGCTCTTTTCCTCTTTTTACAGCGTCTAAAGATTTTTTTGTACTTACGTGTGCTATATGAACATGACAGCGTGCCTGTTCTGCAAGAGTTATATTTCTTTCGGTTGCAATATCTTCTGACATTGCAAGAATTTTATTTGCCTGCGAAAGTTTTGAATCAATTTTAGAAATGGCACTTTCTAAAATTTCACTGTCGGTATTTACGGGCTCTTCAGAAGAATCTGTTCCGTTATTATCTGTACCCCAGGCAGAAAGCCCGACTTCCTTCATAATTTCCAAAGCTTCTTTTCTTAATGGCTTTGAATCTTCACTTAAAAGCAAATCTTCTGAATGACAGCTTACAACAATTCCTTTCATTCCAGCTTTTGACATGCCTTCGAGCATGACTGCAGAATCGATAACATCGCGGCCGTCTTCAGAAATTACAGGAATATATTTTTTTTCAATGTTATCCAGGTGGGAAGTATCTTTTCCATCAAAATCTTTTGTAATACTTACTGTCTGAAAAAGATGAGTGAGTCCAATGGCAGCAGCTTCGCGTTCAATCTTCATTGCAGTTTCTACAGAAGAAACTACAGGACTTGTATTTGGCATTGCAACAACAGTTCCAAAGCCTCCAGCCGCTGCAGCATGTAAGCCGGAATTTAAATCTTCCTTTTGAGTTTGTCCCGGATATCTTAAATGAACATGCATATCAATAAACGCAGGAGTAAGTGTTAATCCGTGTGCGTCGTATAAAGATATTTTTTCATTTTCGGAGTGACCGTCTTCTTTTAGCGTTGCTTTTGCAAAAGATTCAACAGTCGCTGCCGATGTAAAATATCCGTGAAATACAGATCTTATTTTTCCATCAGAAATTAAAACGGCTCCAGGAGTATCTGATTTTTCATCCAATAATCTAGCATTATAGATTAATGTTGAAGAGCTCATTTTGTATTTCCTCCATATCCCGAACCTGCCATATACAATGTATCGCAATATTCGCAGCGGTAAAGACCTTTTGATTTATCTGCAAGAATGAAAGTTGGTTTTACGTAATGTTCAGTCTGAGTTATACAGCGTGGATTTTTGCAGTTGAAAACTCCCTGAACTTTTGAAGGTAATTCCATGTTGATTTTCTTAACAATCTTTTCGTTCTCTACAACATTTACACAAATATCCGGATCAATAAATCCGAGAACGGAATAATCAATGTTAATAATGTTATCAATTTTTATAATGTCTTTTTTGCCGGACTTTTCAGAAGGAACATTCTGAATCAGGCAGGAAGTGAATCTTGCTTTATCAAGGCCAAGCCACTGATAAATCTGCCAGCCGGAACCAGCTCTAATATGATCAATTACAAGTCCATTTTTTATTGTATTTACGTTTAACATTTCTTACTCCTATTAGTTCAAAGCTCCAGTAAGTTTTGCAATCAAAGCCATTCTTGCAAACATTCCATATTTTACCTGCTTAAAATAGGCAGCGCGCGGATCTTCATCTACATCTGGAGTAATTTCATTTACACGTGGAAGCGGATGTAAAACAATCATATTTTTTCTTGCGAGCTTCATTCTTTCTTTATCAAGAATGTAACTGTCTTTAAGTCGGATGTAATCCTGTTCGTTAAAGAATCTTTCTTTCTGAACTCGGGTCATGTAAAGAATATCTAACTGATCAATTACTTCATCAAGACTTTCAACAATTTCGTATTTAACGCCGGCTGGTTCAAGTATGTTTGTAATTAAATAATCTGGTACCGAAAGTTCTTTTGGACTGATGAAAATGTATTTATTTCCTTTGAAATGTCTGAGGGCTTCGGCAAGTGAGTGAACTGTTCTACCAAACTTCAAATCGCCGCAGAAACCAACTGTATGATTTTCCAGACCGCCCAAAAGCTGACGAATTGTTACAAGGTCTGTAAGAGTCTGGGTCGGATGAAAGTGTCCGCCGTCGCCTGCATTAATAATAGGGCAGGCAGAATATTTACTTGCAAGAAGAGCGGCTCCTTCTTTAGGATTTCGCATTGCAATAATATCTGCGTAACTTGAAACAACCCTGATTGTATCTGCAAGTGTTTCGCCTTTTACCGAAGATGTATTATCTGCATCGGAAAAGCCTTCAACACTTCCACCAAGTCGAAGCATTGCTGCTTCAAAAGAAAGCCTTGTTCTTGTGCTTGGCTCAAAAAAAAGTGTCGCAAGAATTTTCCCGCGACACACATCTTGAAATGATTTTGGATCAACAATAATTTGTTCTGCTAATGAACAAATTTCTTCAATTTCAGAAACTGTTAAATCATCTGGTTGGATCAAATGACGACCGGTTAGCATAGACATAAACCTCTTATGAATTTTTTCAATCTTACTTAATATTTTATTCATTTTCAAGTACATATTTTTATTGTATAATATTTTTATGAGTAAGAAAAAAGAACGTAAAATAAAAAGACTTCAAAAGCTTTCTATATGGCCAACAATTCTTGGGATGATTATTACTGAATTAGTGATTTTTATTTTTGCACTTTTTATCTGTGGCCTTGCTTTAGCAGGCGTAATAAATTCTGCAATAAATAATACAACTAAGGAATGTTATAAAGTCGTAAATTATGTAAACAAAAACTGGAATGCAGAAGAAAGTGCACGTTTAAAACTTCAGCAGAACCTGGAGAATTTTTCTAATTCATATGATGATATCTGGGAAATTCATTTAGATTATAAAAAAGATATTTTTAAAAAATTCCCTAACCTTGAATCTCAAATAAGCGCCAAGGACATTATTTCGTTTAACGAAAATGGCGTTATGTATTTAGTCGATGAAGAGCATGAAGAAAGCTTTTTGGGCTTAACTGCAAAATTTGAAACAGAAGATGATTTGCAGACCTGGAAGGATTTCCATGATGAATTGCATAATACAAAAATGGAGCCGGACATTAAAATTGATTATGATTTTGGCGGAGTTTACAAATCTTTTAATCCGGTTTATGTCTTAACAAATAAAGATTTTATTTCGCTGGCCTTAAGGGAAGCTCCGCTTTTCCATGCGGTTGCATTCTTTAAAACTTCAATTCCAGATTTAAATGTTTGTTTTAAAATCTGCTATAAGTTAAATACTTATCAGGCAAATTTAATTGCAACAATTATCCTGTTCCTTTTTATTGTAGTTATTGTCAGCGGCATTTACGAAATTATAAAAGTCGTTACTTTAATTCATGAAAAGAAGCGTGTTAATAAACTTGTTAACACAGATACAATAACAGGTGGAAAAAATACAAATTATTTTATTCAAAAGTCAAAAAAAGAAATTTCAAAATTCCGACGTCACTATGCAATAGTTCAGCTTCGACTGGAAAAATATAGAAATTATTGTACGGCTTACGGAACCCGCCATGGAGAAAATCTTCTGGAAGAATTGAACATGGCAATGTTAAATTATATTTCTAAAAATGAATTGGTTGCGCATGTTGAAAAATCTGATTTTGCACTTCTGCTTTTTTATACAAACAAAGAAGCCTTTGAAATCAGATTAAGAAATTTAATTAATATTCTTCAGGAAAAAAATAATGATAAACATTTAAGTTTTTCTGCAGGAGTTTGTGTTGTAGATAATAAAAATGAAGATGTTACCAATTTGCTTTCTTATGCCGGAATTGCAATTCCAAAAGAAATAAAAGTTCAGAACGAAATTGTCTGGTTTAATGATTCAATGAAAGAAGATTTAATCTGGGAACGTCATATTGAAGATGATATGGAAAACGCTCTTGAGAATCATGAATTCCAGGTTTATCTTCAGCCAAAGTATTCTACAAAAAAAGAAGTTCTGTCTGCGGCCGAAGCCCTTGTACGTTGGACTCATCCAAAGTTAGGTTTTATTTCTCCAGGAAAATTTATTCCGCTGTTTGAAAAGAACGGCTTTATTCTTAAACTTGATGATTACATGCTTACAGAAGTTTCTCGTCTTCAGGCAAGGTGGATGGATGAAGGAAAACAGCTTGTTCCAATATCTGTAAATGTTTCCAGGGCGCATTTTGCCGAAGAAAATCTTGCAGATCATATTTGTTCAATTGTAGACGGCTTTAAAGTTCCGCATGAATTTATTGAACTTGAATTAACAGAAAGCGCCTTCTTTGATGATAAAGAAGTTTTGTTAACGACCGTTCGTAAGTTAAAATCATTTGGCTTTAAAGTTTCAATGGATGACTTTGGTGCAGGTTATTCTTCATTGAATTCATTAAAAGAACTTCCTCTTGATATTATTAAACTTGATGCAGAATTCTTTAGAAGTGTTGATGATATTTCCCGTTCAAATTTGATTGTCGGTGATACAATTACTCTTGCAAAAAAACTTGGAATGCAGATTGTTGCAGAAGGAATTGAAACTCGTGAGCAGGTTGATTTTCTTGCAAAGCAGGACTGTGATTTAATTCAGGGATTTTATTTTTCAAAACCGTTGCCGGTTAATGAGTTTGAAGAAAAAGCATTCACCAAATCCTAAATTATTTTACGGACGGCAACTTTCTAAAAAACCATATTAAGTAAGGAATAGCTGTGAGCATACTAAAAAAGTCTGCAACAGCCTGAGTTATTTCTACTCCGAATAATCCGAAGAGGCGCGGCAAAATCAGAATTGCAGGAATAAAATAAACACCCTGTCTGTTCATGGAAAGGAAGGTTGCTGCTTTTATATGGCGTGTACTTTGCATAAGCATATTAGTTCCAACTATTATTGCGTGCAGTGGAAGAAAGGCAGCCTGCCAGCGTAATGCAACAACTCCAACAGAGATAACATCTGCGTCATCTCTGAATCTTGCAATAATTTGAGGCGCAAAAATAAATGCAGCGGCGGCAAAAACTGCCATTACTGCAGCACCGCTTGTGACGAGAAAAACATAGGCTTTTTTAACGCGGTCATAACGTTTAGCGCCGTAATTGTATCCGCTTACAGGACTAAAGCCCTGTCCAATTCCAATCATTAAGCTTGCAATAAACATAATTATTTTTCCAACAATGGACATGGCAGCAATTGCAGCAACTCCAAAAACAGCGGCATTTTTGTTAAGCATAATCGAAGCTATACTTGCTAATCCCTGGCGGGCAAGAGAAGGAAGTCCTGTTGTTGTAACTTTTCCAAGCACGCGAATATCTTTGGAAACATTTTTAAGGCTTATATGGCAAATAGATTTTCGCCTTAAATAAAAAGAAAGAAGAAGACAGAAGCTTGTAAACTGAGTAATCAACGTACAAAGAGCTGCACCGCGAATTCCAAGTCCAAATCCTTTAAGCACGATTCCGGTATTAAAAATCGTAAGGTTTTTAAAAATGAAAAATGGATCAAGAAGCATGTTCAGAATGCCGCCGCTTGTAAGTGCAACCATGCTAAAGAAGGCTTTTCCTTCGGCGCGTAAATCATTATTCAGAACAAAAGATGCGCACATAAAAGGTGCGCCCCAGAAAATAAAGAAAGCATAATCTTCTGTAAACGGAAGAACAGCGTCATCGGCACCAACAAAACCAAGCACGGTTTTTGCAAAAATATTTCCAAAGCAGGTAATAAGAATTCCAATCGCAAGTGCTGCAAAAAATGCAGTTGAACTTATAACAGAAGCTTCTTCATTACGCTTTTGACCAAGCCTTATAGAAACAAGACTTCCTGAACCCATTCCAAGAGTAAATCCACAGGCCTGAATAAGCGACATAATCGGAAATACTAGACCAACGGCAGCGCTTGCTTCGGTTCCAAGCTGCGAAACAAAAAAAGTATCAGCCATGTTGTATAACGAAGTAACCAGCATAGAAATAATTGTTGGAATTGCAAGTTTGGTAATCAGCTTCCATACCGGAGTGTTTACCATTTTGTTATATTGTTCATCAGCAGACGGCTCATGATTCGGGTTCAATTTGTTATCCATATGGATATTCTAATTCTAATATTTCATAAGTTCAATTACGTAAATCTTTACCAGATTTATAGAGAAGGTTTCAATTTTTATGCATACTTGATGATATAATTTTTAATGATCCGAGTATTTAGCGCCGCTACCGCGGGGTGACTGTGGGCCGCTACCGCGGAGGTTAAGGAGATATGCAAAAAATTACGTCCATGTAATTTTTTGCAATGCAGCTTTTCCCTTTGGGAAAATCTGCGATTTGCTGCCTCCGTGCAGCACCCGCTACCGCGGAGGTTAAGGAGAATATATGTTTTATAAGAATTTCAAGACTGTTACTTATTGTGTTGCCGGGTGGGTTAATCATGTAACCGAAGAGCAGCTTCGTAAAGATGCAGACTTTTTACAGAAGTATGTAAAAATTGATAAAATTTATCTTGAAACTTTCCGTGATGAATTTGCAGCCCGCGAACAGATTGAAATGGTAAAACGCGTAATGAAAGATTACGGAATTGAAGTTTCCGGAGGAATTACGTCTGTAACTCCAAACCTTAATGAAAGTGATAAAAAACGTCAGAGGCTTTTTAATACTTTCTGTTATTGTAATGAACCTATGCGGGCGAGACTCAAGGAAGTGAGCGAATATACAGCTTCCCTTTTTGATGAATTTATAATCGACGATTTTTTCTTTACTCAGTGCATGTGCGAAGACTGTATTCGCGAAAAAGGAAAACGTTCCTGGTCAGAATTCCGTCTTGCAAAAATGCTTGAAGTTTCTGAAAACCTTATAATCAAGCCGGCAAAAAAAATCAATCCAAAAATTAATATAATTATTAAATATCCTAACTGGCGGGAAAGTTTTCAGGAGACGGGTTATAATCCGGGACAGCAGCGCGAAATTTTTGATTCAATTTATACGGGAACAGAAACCCGTCATGGTGCACAAACCGATCAGCATCTTCCGCGCTATTTAAGTTATTCATTAATGCGATATTTTGAAAGTGTTGCACCGGGAAGAAACGGCGGCGGCTGGTTTGATCCTTTTGACTGCGACAGAATTGATACTTATCTTGAACAGGCTTATTTAACAGCTTTTGCAAAACCAAAAGAAATTATGATGTTCTGCTGGCCGGCTCTTGCAGGAAATAAACGCGCAACTCCTCTTGGCTTTATGTACGATAAATTAGATGCTGTGCTGACTCATCTTGGAAATCCATTTGGCCTGAAGGTTTACATTCCGTTTAATTCTAAAGGCGATGACCATATTGAAGATTTTCTTGGAATGACTGGAATTCCTATGGAGCCTGTCTGTGAATTCCCTGAGCTTAAAGGCGCTGCAGATTCTGCAGTTAAGCTTGGAGAGTTTGGTCCGGAAAATTCTGTTTTAGTAACGGAAGCTTCTCTTACCGATACAAAAATTATTGAAAAGCTGTGTGCGTTTGTAAAAGCCGGCGGACATGCCATTGCTACATCAAGATTTATAATTGGCGCATTACAAAAATATCCTGAGATTACTGAACTAACGGGCGTTAGTTATACAGGGCGTCATCTTACAGCCGATGAATTCCAGACTCCAGGCGAAATTGCACATTTTAAGAACTATGTAAAATCTTCTGCGGCAATTGAATTCCCGCTACTTGAACATCGCAATAATTCAACCTGGTCTGTAATGAATGCAGGTCATGGAGAATATCACGAAAGTATTCTCTGTTATGATACATACGGTAAAGGCCGCTTTAGTATTCTGACACTTCCGGATATGCCTTCAAGAATTTATGATTTGCCTGCACCGGCTCTTGCTGCAATTCGAAAAGAACTTGATGTTTCCGGAATATGGATAGACGCGGGTAGTGGAGTTTCAATTTTTACTTATGATAATAAAACTTTCGGTGTTTACTGTTATGCCTGGGATGGCTGTGCTCCGCAGGAATTTAATATTCATATTCGGGGAAAGGTAAAAGTGCTTGAAAGAATTCCAGATGGCAGTGCACCAAGTCCATGGAAGCCAAATTCAATTTTACCTTTATATACAAAGAACACACTGCCTGGAACAGGCGGAACTGGTGCTGCAGCCACTTGCGAAACTGTTTTCTATGGACGTGCAACGCCAGGTGAATTTGATTTCTTCAAAATTATATTTGAAGAATAAATAATTTCGTTTTGTTTTTACAGCTTGATTTTTTCACGATCCGGTTCCGTCATACTTTCGTGCGCCGCAAAGCCAGAAACGGTAGCTCAAATAAAAGAACACTAAACCTATCAGCGGCGAAAGCCACGAAAGTAATGGAACATTTTCCGGACGAAGTACAACCAGCGACGGATAGTATGCAATGAATGCAATTGGAATTACAAATGTAAAAACAATCCTGAAAACTGTGTTGAAAATACTTGCAGGGTATTTTGCGAAATCTTTAAAGCGGAACATAATTACCATTACGTAGCCTGAATTTTGCAGCCAGAAGCAGGTTGCGGCCGCAAAGTTCATAATCGCAATCATGAATAAAGATGCGGCAAAAAGGAATAAAACGGTCTGGGCAATTGTAACTGCTGTAACCGGAATTGCAAGATGATTCCAAGCAAAAATCAGAGTGCCCAGTCCAAATGCAAGCTGTCCAAGTCCTTTTACATCAAATACTTCTGAAATATAATAAAAGAAAATATTGATTGGACGGAAGCAGTACTTTATAAAGTCGCCGGTTTTTACTACGTAGCGGAGGTTCCAGTTATTGTCAAAAAAACATTGAACCGGTGTTAATGCTATGAGTGAAAATCCGTAAAGAAAAAGCATTTCATACATAGTCCAGCCGTTGATTGACGGAAAATTTTGGAACAAAATATAAAATGTTACAAAGCCAACAAGATTCGAAACAATCATTCCGATTGTAGAAATTATGAAATCGGCACGGTAACTCATTTTACTCTTTAAATCCTGAACAAGAATTTTTCTGTAAATATCCAGATAAAATCTTAAGCCGCGTCTTTTAGTAACAGTCATTTTATTCATAATTTTAGCCTCCGTTTACAGTAATTTTCTTTAGTGAAAAATTCCAGAAAACACAGCCCAACGCAGTAAGTGCAATGCACCACACAAGCTGAAGGCCGAGAGTTAATCCAATGCCGGTTCCAAGAGTGTAGCCTTGCTTTTGAAGAAGGACATTCAGCGGTGTATCATAAATGCAGCGGAACGGCAGGAAGTGCACAATCTTTCGAAGTGCTTCCGGAAAAAATGCGAGTGGAATAGAGGCTCCTGAAAGCAGCAGGACTATGCATTCCTTTACCATATTCAGGCCCCAGGTAGATTCTGTATAAAGACAAATCGTTGCCACAATCATATCTATACTGAAGTTCAAAATCAGAGCCATAATCACAGAAACTGCAAAGAACAAAAGATTTATACCAAGTGCTATACTACCGTTCGTTAGGATATTTATAATTATAAAGGTAGGAAGAAATGTCAAAATGAATGACATAATATTCTCACCAATATAAGACCAGAAGCTGTAGCTCCGGAAATTCATCGGTTTTAGAAGCTTGAGTACGATTGAGCCTGATTGAATTTCGCGGCTCATATCCCATACAAGGAAAACCTCAAGAAAGTTGAACAGCGCTGTTGCAAGTACGAGGTAAACCAGAGTGTCGTTCAGAGTCATGCCGTTTACGACATCGCTTCCAGAGCTGGCGTAAATTGCCTTCCACAAAAAATAAATCAGAACCAGATAAATCAGGTTTCCGAAAAGCGTTACAAAAGTACCGAGTCGGTAATGGAGTTTTTCCATCATGCCCACGCGGGTTAATGCTAAGTATTTTTTTAAGTTCATAAAACGTCTCCTGAAGCCCGGAGGTTGAGCCTGTCGTAACTACCGGGCTGTGTTCTGCGGTGGTTTCGACAAACTCAACCACCGTATTTTCTAGGCACTGCGAGAAGCGGCATTCGCGTAAATCTTCTTGATAACCTCTTCTGTACTAATATCCTCTACGCTGATATCCTTAATGCCGCCCTTCTTCTGATATTCTGCAATTACAGACATTACACTCGTCTTAGATTCATCAACAATAATTTCCTTCCAGCCGCTGTCGGCAAGATTCAGGCGAAGTGTTCTGTAAGAGCCGAAGAAATGCTTAAGGTGTTCAATGTCGTTATCATAAATCATACTTCCGTGATCAATGATAACAATTCTCTGGCACAGCGCATCAACATCACCCATATCATGAGTTGTAAGAATTACTGTTGTATTCTTTTCCTTGTTCAGTCCTTTAATGAGCTCACGGATTTTTGCCTTCATTGAAACGTCCAGACCGATTGTCGGTTCATCAAGGAATACAATTTTCGGGTTATGCAGGAAGGCTGCAAGAATATCACTCAAAGTTCGCTGACCAAGAGACATCTGTCGAACCGGCTTATGCAAAAGATTTTCAATATCAGCAAACTCGTTGTAGAGTTCAAGCATCTGCTTATAATCTGCCTCCGGAATCATATAAATATCCTTGAGCAGTTTGAAAGATTCAATAAGCGGCAGCGACCACCAGAGCTGGCTTCTCTGCCCAAAAACTACACCAATATTTTCAGCATTACGGGTACGGTTTTTATAAGGAACAGTTCCGTTTACCAGAATCTCGCCGCTTGTTGGTTCAAGAACACCTGTCATCATTTTGATGGTTGTAGATTTACCGGCACCGTTTGGTCCAAGGTATCCGACAATCTCACCGGGTTTGATGTTGATGGAAATGTTATCTACGGCTTTGATTTTTTTGTAGTCGCGCGAGAACAAATCTTTAATACTGCCCTTTAGTCCTTCATGACGATTCAAGACCTTGAACTCTTTAGAAACACAGTTCATTTTAATTGCAAAATTTTCGTCAGCCATAATGCCCTCCATTAAGCGAATGTCTGAAGCGGGGTGTCCTTTTTACCGCTTCAGTTTCGCTTGATTTTTCAATATGAGTAAATTATACTTGTTAATTGAATGGAATATAATTATAAAACTTACATATCTTTATAACAATCTTTCATACTAAATGTAAAATTGTTATAATTAGTGGGGAGTAAGCATTATGGCAACACCTAAGCGCGGAATAATTATGAAGCGCAACGACGGTTCTGAAGTCGTAAATTACAACATAGATTCATTCCCAACCTACATTCACGACGGATATATTTTCCCCGGCTGCACCTGGGAGCGCGTTCCACATTATCATGATGATGTGGAATTCATTTCGGCTTATTCAGGTTCAATGGGGTATTCCGTAGACGGCGTAAACCTTACATTAAAAAAAGGCGACACTCTTTTTGTAAATGCAGATACAATTCATTATTCTTTTTCAACAGAAAACCGTGTAACCCGTTATTACCTTGCCGTTATGAATCCGCGAATTATCTGTTCTTCCTTTGCTGTTGAAACAAAAGCAATTAAACCGATTATTACAGACCGTTCAGTTCCCTTCATTCATTTCAAAGCAGAAGATTTTGATGCTCCGGCCATTCAGCAGACTCTAAAAACTATCTGTAAGGAAGAAGAAAACAAAAGTGAATTTTTAATTACAAAGGGATTTTTCGAACTTTGGGATATCATAATGCATCGCTTTACAGATGCTTACCGACTTCACGTTCGTCATATCGAAGACGGTGATTCACACAACTCAAAGCTTAAAGCTATGATGATTTATATAGACCAGCACTATAACGAACAGATTTCGCTCAAGGATATTGCAGAAGCAGGCTGTGTGAGTCAGAGTCTTTGTAATCAGATTTTTAATAAGCTTACGGAAAAATCTCCAGTAGAATATCTTATGCATTACAGAAGCCGCAAGGTTGCAGACCTTCTGCAGGCGGGAAACATGAGCATGTCAGAAATTGCAGAGATTACAGGCTTTACAGGTGCAAGCTATATGTCAGAAACCTTCAAGAAGTTTTACAAAATGTCGCCACGTGACTTCAGGAAATCTTCCCGTCCCGGAACAGCTTCATCATCTCGTTTGTCAGACTATAATCTGAAGGCTGAAGTTCAATCTCAGTGCGATTAACCCACTCGGCATATTTAAGCTCGTCCTCATCCATTTTGATTTTATCGTCGCCGTCTACCTCGCAGTAAAAACCTGCAAGCAGATCTTCTGCCATTCCCCACGGCTGCGATTTATAATAGCGGATATTTTTAACTTTAAGGCCAACTTCTTCCATTACTTCGCGCTCAACAGTCTGTTCGAGAGTTTCGCCAAATTCAGTAAAGCCTGCAACCAGAGCATTATGTGCATAGCCTTTTCTGTATTTTGTGATGAGGATTTTATCACCATTTATGATTCCAATAATCACTGCAGGATTTATTCGAGGATAGATTTTTGCACCGCATTCAGGACAGATAAGGGCACGTTCAACAGTGTCGCGTACAGTCGGTTTTCCGCAGCAGCCGCTGAAACGGTTTGCATTATACCACTTCCAAAGATGAAAAGCTGAATAAGCCGCAAAAATTTCTTTGTTAGTTGCAAGTAACAGACGGCGAAGTTCCCTCAAATCATAATAAGAAAAACCTTCCGGAATTTTTGCCGCTTCCTGAATCAGAAAATATTTCTGCTTATCAATTGAAAAACTATAAACTGATTTTGATGAAGGAAAATCCGAAACTACAGGAAAGACAAGAGCCTTTGCATTTTCATCATATTTACAGAGAAGTTTTCCTTCTGAAAAATATAAAGCAAAATTGTCTGGTTCTGCTTTGTAATCTACAAAATGATTTTCAAAAACTGAAGGTGAAATATCCTGAATCATTTTTTTTCTCCATAAAATCTATCTTTTACTATTTCAGCAGTTTTGAAATTTCTTCCTTCCAGT
This sequence comes from uncultured Treponema sp., assembly GCA_947165795.1. The sequence goes on along the minus strand of CAMVBP010000006.1, from coordinate 8,335 downwards.
TTCTGCTCCATTTAACGTTCTGCATAAAGATAATGGAAGTTACGCCCTGAACCGATGCCCAAATGCGGATTATCTCAAGTTCTTTTTCGTAGTCCGAAAGCTCCGGCTTTTTTTCGTCAAAATACCGCGAGCATAAATCCTTGAGAATTTTGAACGGCTTAAAAATATTTTCGTCTGAACTTTTAAAATCGAGGTTTACATGAATGTATCCGCGGGAAAAAAGAAAAGTAAAATATTCAGGATTTTCAATAAAAAACGAAATGTAGGCATTACCAAGCGTAATGATTTTTTTCTCGATATCATTTTCACATTGATTAACGGCTGCTTCAAGATAAGAAGTGAAGGTATCTTCAACATATTTTTTGATGGCGTTAATCATTTCTTCTTTATTTTTAAAATGTGCATAAGGAGCAGCCATGCTTACGCCGCATTTTTCTGCGAGCTTTCGCATGGATAAGGAATCCTCTCCAGAGGTATTAATTATTTTTATGCTTTCTTCAATGAGAGCATTCCTTAAATCTCCATGATGATATTTATCTGACATGTTTCAGCATTGCCTCAATTACAAGATCATTTTCTTCCCACAATGGTGAATGGGCTGAATTATAAAAAGTATAAAAGTTTTTTTCGGGTGCTTCAAGTTTTTCCAGCAGTTCTTTTGAAAGCGTAATTGGAGTTGTGTAATCATAATAGCCGCTGAAAAAATAAACTGGAATAAGTGCCGGTTTATCTGAGTCCTGTTCGGTATTGTATTTCCTGTAAGCACTTTTTGAAAGGAGCTTCTTTCCTTTCCAATAATTGATTTTTTCCTGACGTGTATAACATTTTGCAGAAAGCTGTTTAAAGAAAATGTCCTTTACGTCTGAACGCATTTCGCGGGTTGTCGCGCAGCCTGCCAAAAGAAGCACCTGCTCCATATCGCGTCCAATGCTTTCCGGTTTTTTGATTTTAATCTGTCCGTCCTCTGAAACAGATGCAAGCTTATTCAATTTTTTAAGGCCTTTTTTGTTACCGGACTTTTCAAATTCTTCCTTTAAAAAATCATAGCCTTTATAAAATCTTGTCTGGTCATCGCAATAAACCTGTCCCATTCCAAAGTAGCAGTAAAAATCCTCTGAATCAGTTTGTGCAAGATGAAGTCCTAAATTACTGCCGCTTGAATGAGCCATAAGATAGATTTTTTCCTTGCCGTATCTTTCCTTCAGATATTTTGCAACTGTAACGGCATCTTCTGTTAATCGTTCAAGGGTAATTTCTTCGGCTTTGATTTTTTTGTCATAGGAAAGGCATTCACCGTAATAATCCCAGTAACATACCGTAAAGTGTTCAGCAAGTCTGTTCGGATACTGTTCTGCATATACTTCGTTAAGCCAGACTTCTGGAACGCCCGGTCCGCCGGAAATAAAAAGAAGGACAGGATTATTTTCGTTTGTTGAAGTAATAAACATTCCGTTTATGTAACCGTTTATTTCCACAAATTCCTTAGTGGTATTTTTAAGACCTTTTGCTTTTTCAATTCCAGCCATTTTTGTAGATGAACATCCTGCCATAAAAAATATTTCCATACCAATCAATAAACTTAAAATTATTTTAACACTGTTTCTTTTCATTTTACACCTCTTAATTCATTCGCCAGCGTATTCCTTGCGGGCCGCATATATGCATACGCATTCTGCGCCGCACGTATCAGCGAACGCTTACATGAATGCCGCGCCGGAAGGCATGTTCAATTATTTGAACAGGCATTCCGGCACGGCATACACGTATCCGCCCGGTTCGATTTTTTCATAACACTAGAATTTATACATTCCCTGAATTGCTGCAAAAATTCCCCCGTTATATTTACTGCTGTATTTTTCTTCATTAACGGTAAACGTCTGCTTTCCACCAAATGCATAACCTGCGCGGATTGTAAGCGCCGTTATACTTATTTCTCCATAAGCACAATAATACTGATATTTTATTGAATTCTTAAGGTCTATGCGGAATTTATTAATGTTATTCGAAATTCCTGCGGAAAAGTAAAACAAATCCTTTAAAAAGCCGTTGGCAACCGGATAGCAGCAAAGTGCACAGTCAAACCTTAAATCAGAAGGTAAGTCCAGGCCTGCAAGAGAACAGCTGCCCTGAAGCCTGAACATTTTTTCCGGAAGTAAAACAAATCTTACGGAAGGAAGACCAATCCATTCAATTTCCGAGGAAATGATTTTTCCTGAATATGCAAAATAAAGCATTGGCATTGGAATTACAAAAAGATCAATTTCACCAATTTTTATTCCGGTATCGGTTGCGGCAATTCCTCCGCCAACAGTAAATGTAACCGAATCGTTTTTTACAAGTTCACGGCCATACATCAAAACACCTTCAAGATTTTTATAGGATTCAAACGGCTTTGCGCCTCTTATATCAATCTTACCAAGAAATGAATTTTTTTCTGTTACAACTTTTCCAAAAGCGCCCATTGAATGGAACTGCATTTTTTCGATAATGTCCTGCGCATAGGAGGCATACCCTGCAATTTTATCCGGTCCCCGAGAATTGCTGTTTTCATTTTTTGTACGCACAAATTGTAAAGTAGCAGAAGGGCTGTAAATAAAATTGCTGTCTTCAATCTGAAGCATGCTGAATTCAACTACAGGAATAACATTAATTGTGAATTCCTTTTCTTCCTGTGCATTCATAATAAAAAAAGCTGAGCACATAAGAAAAGCGGCTGTAAACATTTTTTTTGAATTTTTGATTTTCATAAATCACCTCCATAAGAAGAATTCTGTTAATAATCTAAACGCTGTTAAGTTTACAGAGCATAATATATATTAGAATCTTAACACTGTCAAGATTAATTTAAAGAATTTCATTGGACTTTCTATTTTTTGGTAGTATCTTATAAGAGGAAGTTAAATCAGCATCCATGCAGCACCGCTAATGCGGAGGTTCAGGAGGTTATATGAAAATTGCATTTTTTGATACACATTCATACGATAAGGTTTCTTTTACAAAGGCAAATGAAGGAAGTTCAGAAAGCCAGCGTGCTTACAATTACGAAATAGATTTCCGCGATTATAAGCTGAATGAAAATACGGCAACTACAGCTGCAGGTTTTGATGCAGTTTGTGTTTTTGTAAATGATGTTGTAAATGCAGAAGTAATTTCTGAACTTAAGCGTGCAGGTGTAAAAATTATTGCCTTGCGTTGTGCGGGCTTTAATAATGTTGATTTAAAGGCCGCTGCTGCTGCAGGAATAAAAGTAGTTCGTGTGCCGGCTTATTCTCCATACGCAGTTGCTGAACATGGAGCGGCTCTGCTTATGTCCCTTACACGTCATATTCCGCAGGCTTATCTCCGGACAAAAACTGCGAACTTTAATATAGAAGGACTTACTGGCCGCGATTTACACGGACTTACAGCAGGAATTCTTGGAACCGGAAAAATCGGTCAGATAATGGCTGGTATTCTTAAAGGCTTTGGCATGAAGATTATAGCTTATGATCCGTTCCCGAACGAAAAATGGGCTGCAGAAATTGGAGCGCAATATGTAAGTAAGGAAGAAATTTTCTGTCAGAGCGATGTACTCAGCCTGCATTGTCCGCTTAATGAAGAAACAAAGCATATTGTAAATCACGATACAATGAAGATGATGAAGCATGATGCAGTAATTATAAATACTGGTCGCGGCGCTCTTATAGATTCCAAGGCATTGGTTCATGCACTCAAGCATGGTCATATCGGCGGAATTGGTATGGACGTTTATGAGGAAGAAAGCAAATATTTTTTCAGCGACTGGTCAACAGATATAATGACAGACGATACTCTCGCGCGACTTCTGACTTTCCCGAATGTAATTATTACAGCGCATCAGGCATTCCTTACAACAAATGCACTCAAAAATCTTGCAGATACTACGCTGGAAAACATAAGGGCATTTGCGGCCGGCGAAGAACTTGTGAATGAGGTAAAAGGTTAAATCCTTTTCAAATTAATAGAGATTTTTACCATTAATAAGAATATTCCCCGCTATTAATGTTATGCGTTTAACCGGATAATTAAAGCATGAAGACTTTATTCGAGACTTACAAAGATTATTTTAGAGTTGGTGCTGCAGTCAGCGGAATTATTTTGCTGAATGATGAAGAAAAGGCTGAGCTTTATGAAAAGATAAAGGTTCAGTATGAAGAGTTCAAAAAGAACTTTAAGCCTACGCCGCAATTCCCGGAATTCAATTTTCCGGAACCAAAGCCTTTTCCTGCCGGAGAAATGCCGGACAAAAAAATTGCCGCAACTCAATTCAATCTTGTAGTTGCCGAAAACGAATGTAAAATGGGAAAGATTTACAAGGCCGAAGATACCTTTGATTTTACAGGCCCGGACAGACTGCTCAAATTTGCAAAAGAAAACAATCAGGATATGCGCTGGCATACTCTTATATGGCATCAGCAGACGCCACGCTGGATTTTTGAAGATGGAAGTGGCGGCAGAGTTTCTAAGGAGCAGCTTGAAGAACGCCTTAAACATTATATAAAGACAGTTGGTGAGCGCTACAAGGATGAGATTTGTTCTGTTGATGTTGTAAATGAATGCATAAGCGACAAAAACTATGGTCTTCGTGATGGAAGTGAGCATTCTCAGTGGCTTGATATTCTTGGACCAGAATATATTGATAAGGCTTTTATCTGGGCAAAGGAAGCCTTTCCAAAATCAAGCCTTGTTATAAATGATTACAACCTTGAAATGTTTGAAGGAAAACGCCAGGGCATGTACAAGCTTGTAAAAGGCATGCTTGAGCGCGGAATTCCTGTAGATACTGTAGGCATTCAGATGCATATAAATATCGAAAATCCTCCGGTAAGTGAAATTGAAAAAACAATTGAACTTTACGGAAGCCTTGGTTTGAATGTAATTGTTACAGAAATGGAAATTTCTGCCTATGTCGACAAGGATTTTGAACATCCGGACCCGCGCCGTGAATATGATCAGGCCTTTCTGGAGCAGCAGGCAGAACGCTACGCCGAAATTTTTGAATGCTTTAAGAAAGAAGCGCGTGCAGGTATTCTTAAAGACGTGCTTCTCTGGGGCGTTACCGACCCGATGAGTTGGAAGAACGACTTTCCAAAGCCTGGCCGCACAGACGCACCGCTTTTGTTTGGAGAAGGCGGAAAACCAAAACCTGCCTTCAACAGACTGTGCAATCAATAATTTTCTACAAAAAATTCAGATTTAGCCATATAATTGATCCAAGAGGTAAAATTATATGGCAAACTTAAAAAACGGACTTAGTGCCGCAACAAATGAATTAAGTGCATTTAAAAAGTTTATTTCACGCGGAAACGTGATTGATATGGCAGTCGGTGTAATAATCGGCGGCGCCTTTGGAAAAATCGTTACAAGCCTTGTAAACGACATCATCATGCCGCTCATCGGCCTTGCTCTGGGCAAAATTGATTTCGCTTCGCTTATGTTCAAAATCGGCGACGCAGAAATCAAATACGGTGCCTTCATTCAGACAATCGTAGACTTCCTGATTGTGGCTTTCTGTATTTTCTTAGTAATTCAGATTTTCGAAAAATTCAAAAAGAAGGAAGCAGAAAAACCCGAAGAGCCGCCTGCAATCGTAAAATCCGACGAAGCAATTCTCCTCGAAGAAATCCGCGATTTACTTAAGAATAAATAAATTATTTTCTATCCATTTAGCAACGCCGTCGTTTTCGTTGGTATCACAAACCACATCGGCGGCGTTTTTTACTTCTTCAATTGCATTTTTCATTGCAACGCCTTTACCGCAAAGCTTGAGCATTCCAATGTCGTTAAAGTCGTCGCCAAAGGCAGCAATTTCTGAGGTTGTAATATTCAGATGACGGCACAATTCTTCGATCGCATTTTCCTTTGTGGCACCTTTTTTACTGAGCTTGTACCACGGAATATCTGAGAACGGAAGATAGTCTACATTTTCAAGACCAATGACAGAAGCAACCTTTTCAACTTTTTCTTTATCAAGGCTTTCGATGCACATCTTCATACAGGTTTCGCGGAAATCAGAAAAATCATTAAAGGTCCAGAATTTGTCGCCTAACTCTTCGCGCGAATTTGAATAAAGGGCATGTTCGTTATCTGCGGAAATAATTATGTCCTTTCCAAAAACTTCAAAGGCGGCAGAAATCAATTTATTAATTTCCTCGACAGAAAATTCACAGTCGTAAATTTTTTTGTCTTTAAGATAAATAATGCCGCCGCCGTTTGTAATAAGAATATCCGGCTCTATGCCTTCAAGAAATTGTATGGCATTTACTTTTGCGCGCGAAGTACAGATACCAAACTTAATGCCCTTTACCTGAGCCTGTCTGATTGTCTGCTTTGTAAAATCTGAAATTGATTTGTCGTTGCGGAAGAGGGTTCCGTCTAAGTCTGAAAGTATTATTGATATGTTTTCCATATGTAATTATGCAGAAGATTAAAAAAATTTACAAGATTGTTTTTAATTTTTCTGCGGCAAATGGCGGCTACCACATTCGCGTGCAGGATGTAGAAATGATTCGTGTGATTCAGTTTTAGGAATTATTTCAAATATTTTTCCATAACATATGCCCGGACTTTTGCATTATATTTGGCTGCCGAAATCCCGAGCGATATTCCTGTAGTAGATTAGTATTTTATATAAAATCATATCTTTTAAGAATATTTTATGATAAAATTAGGAAATACTAATTTAAATAAACGTCTTATATCGACACTGTTTGCTGTCTAAGACTTTTATCAAGGATATGTATAATATATGTTATGTAGACGCCCGCACTGGGGCGCTTTTGAAGAATTAAAAATCATGGGATTTTAAAAAATGCTTATTTCAAAATTCAAAAAAAATAATGAAAGCTTTGATAAGGAAGAATTTAAAAAAATTGTAGATTTTAAATTGCCGGAAAAATATTTATCTTTCATGTCTAAGTATAACGGCGGGGAAACTCCTGATACAAACTGGACTGGCAAAGGAAAATCAGATATTAGAGTTTTTTTTGGATTCCATATTGATGAAAAAAATTGGGATTTAGAAAATTTACTGACTTACACTTCCATGAAGGAATTAATTGAACAACAAAAATTTCCAATTGCTGAAAATTCTTTTGGTGATACCTTCTGTATAGATTCAACGGATGGAAGCATATGGATTATATATCATGATGAATCTAGAAATAAAAAAATAGCAGATGATTTTGAAAGCTTTATTCAAGGTTGCAAGAGTAAAAAACTTGGACATATAAGAACAATTGAAGAAAGACGACAGTCGCTTTTAGAGAAAAGAGGAAGAGAACCTACAGAGGCTCAATTAAAAGGCTGGCAGGAAGAAATAGATATTTATTCAAAAATGAAACAGGAGGAAATTATTATATGAGCATGGACTATTTTGATTTTCCGCAGGAAAAAATTGATTTATTTGAAGGATTTATTTATGGAATTAAAAAAAATTAAATGTATTTTATTTGTTTTAATTATTTCTAGCTCCTTTGTATATTCTGATGAATATGATAAAGATACAAATTATATAAAAACCGCAGTTAAACAGTACTACAATGAAACTTATGGAGCTTCTTATGGAACAAATTGGACTTATGGAAGAAGTTCAGAACTTAAAAATATCGGGGATTATAACTTTAAATACGAAAATCTATTTGATGGTTCTAGAGAAAGTGCCTGGTGTGAATCTGGAAATAATTCTGGCATAAATGAATTTCTTTTATTTAATATTCGTGAATTAGATGAATTTGGTTTTTATTCAGGATTTAATTATAATTCTGCGGTTGAAAACGGAATTGAAATATACTTTTCTGTTTTTAATGGATTATGTTCAAGTGATGAAGACTATCATAAATTTAACAGAGTAAAAAAAGCTTTGATACAATTCTATGAAGTACCTAAAATTGTAGGACAAAACAATATTAAAATTGAACATGAACCAATTTTATTATCATATAAAACTATAGAATTAGCTGATATATCTATTGAACAAATTTTCAACTTTCATATAGAAATTGAAAAAGAAAATTATACAAGCACCCCTGATATAATAATGAAATTTACCATTCTTGATGTTTATCCCGGAACTGACTACGACAACACATGCATCAGTGAAATAAAAGTCTACGGAGAATATGCAGAATAATTTTTATAGTAAAGAAAATTTTGATACCAGGTATAAAAGTAATTGGTATTATTATATATTATAAACGTGTAAGGTTCGTAGCCGACAGGCAGTCAAGCCCGCTGCGGTACAACCAGTTGTTATGCTCACACGCCACTGGCCTGCCGTGTCTTGGAGGAAAAATGTTTTTTTGGAAAAAGAAGAAAG